>CAIZMD010000347.1 GCA_903933995.1 uncultured Bacteroidota bacterium | reverse complement strand
TGTTCTGGTCTTTGTCCTGTTCACCCCGTTGAGAAACTCTATGGAGGCAATACTTTGTTTACGGTTCCAAATGCACATTGTACGGAATGTCAAAACTGTGTTGTACCATGCCCTGATAGTACACCCAATATTCACCCCATTTCTACCAAGCGAACTTTGTACCATCAGTTGAGTGGTTTGCTAATTGTAGGTGGTTTGCCAGGATTTATTTGGGGCTGGTTTCATGTACCCGATGAACAATTATTTAATTGGAACAACATACTAGGAGTATATAAATTACCCTTACTTGGTTTTATCATTACCAGCATTGTATACATCATTGCTTCTATGATGGTTACACCAAAGTTTGAGCAAAAGCTGGTTAGTGTTTTTGCAGCAGCAGGAGTGTCTTGTTATTATTTCTATCGCCTACCGGCACTGATTGGCTTTGGTGATTTTCATACTGATGGACTTTTAATCAACCTAAGCAATAGTCTTCCTAGTTGGATAGTTCCAGCATTGCAAATAGCTTCAACTGCTTTCTTTTTTTATTGGATGGTCATTCGCAAACAACAACAGCATAGTAGGGTGATTCGGCCACCATTTGCAGCTAAATAATTAGATGGGTTTTTTGCCCCATTTGGCACTGATAAAGAAAAGTACAAACCCACTGATCACGGTAAGCAAACCAAAGATGGAAAAGGCGCGCAATAACCAGTTGCTAATATTGTCTCTTTTCTCAAAATCCATGGTGTGTAACATCCAAAGAAAATCAAAGACACGCCATTTGTCATTGCGGAATTTTTGCACCGTTCCTAATTCAGAAGATACATAGACCGTGGTGTGCATGGGTTTTTCAAAACTGATGGCATAGGCAGGAAGTGGACTCTCTCTGTATTCATGATGCCCATTGGTATTGGTTAAATATTCCACAGTTTTAACCACAGGGCTTCCATTGTATCTGGCTTTTGCTACCGCGATGGCTTCTTGTTCAGAAAGCGCCTCACGTAATTTACCAGTAATGGCCTCTGCTAAATGATTCATAGAAGGCATGGTTGTATGACCCATGGCCGCATGGTTAATAGCAGATACACACCTGATTTGATAAAAGGGTTTGCCTAAGATTTCTATCAGCTCAATAGAGACCAAGCTGTCTATTCTATGAATGCGCTTGATACTATCTAAAACAACCGAAGGAGAAACCAAACTAATATTTGAGGATAATAATGGAACAGACTTTTTTTGAAGGTCACCATGGATCTCATCCATATTGCTCCAACTAAAATACAATCCACCAAGGGTCCAAAGAAAAAACTGAATCCCAAGGATCACCCCAAAATAGCGGTGAAACCTACGAATATAATAGTGTTTGCTCTTTGCCATAAAATAAAGATAGTTATTGGCAGAGACTTGTCAAAAAAAGAAGCCGCCACAGATAACTGTGACGGCTTTATAAATCCAAAACTGCTACTATAATTTGTTGGCTTTGTAAATTTTAATCAAGCCATCATTTTCGCTACTAACCACCACTAAACTCTGTTGAATAGGGCTTTTAGATGCAGAAATAAATAATACACCTTCAGGCGCATCACCTGTTTTAAACATCTTGATAAAACTTGGTTTGGTAGGGTCGGTTACATCATACACCGCAACTGCATCTACTCTTTCCATACCAACATAGGCCACCATTTTGCTACCTACACGGCCAATGGTAATGGCTTCTGGTTCAACAGACTTATCATCACTGCGCGCATCGTCATAGACACCTAATTCTTTTGCTTTTACATCTAACTCATTTTTGCTATCAAAAACTTGGACACCAGTACTTGCATTCCAAATACTAAAAGACCTTGAACCCAAACTATATAAAGCATCGTAGTCGCCATCATTATCAGTATCACCCAAAGTAGTTGTTACATTCAATCTGCCTAACTGTGCATCCGTTTTTAAAGTTGCTCCATTAGGGAAGGCAGTAGCATCAAGCGTTAAAGCACTCACGCGTTTCATTTCAGAAAAACCAGCATACTCTCTAGAATCACCTTCATTAGCTGTAAACAAATACCTAACTCCACCATAAGTCATATTTGCAATGGCATCCGGCATATACATACCAAATACTTTCCAAGGGTTCAAAACTCCTACTGCATTATCTCTATCACTTATATCAGTGGCATTGATAGCCAGGTTATAGTCTTTAAAACCAAGCGGCGTGATTTTGGTAAAAGTGGCTGTTTCAATGTCTAATTCAGCAATGGCATTATTTTCTTGAAGGGTTACAAAAGCAGTCTTACTGTCTTCAGAAATGGTAATATACTCTGGCTCAATATCGTTCAGGAAATTTTTACCTGGTCCAAAAATGCGGAATCCTTTTGTAGCAAGAGTTGCAGCCTGACCACTTAAAGCAGAAAAATTAATGGTCTTAACTGAATAGTTATTTTGAACATCAATAATAGACACTGTTCCTTCTGGATCTACGGTATATGCATCATTGGGTTCACCTTCATTAGCTGTTAAAATAAAACGGCCGCTTGGGCTAAACACCACCATATCTGGCAGAGAACCAACGGTAATTTCTTTTACAAGCGCTAAAGTGCTGGTATTAAAAACCGCCACTTTACCTGCAGCCTGTTTATTGGTAGATTCAATAGCAGCAGCTAGAAATCCATTGTTTACATCCACACTATTTACATATCCACCATAAGGAGCCATGCTAATAGATTGCAATACTTTGATACTTGCAGGATTAGACATGTCAATCACGTCTATCTTATTTAAAGTACCATTATTTACAGCAAATAATCTTTTGGTAAGGGCATCATAGGTAGTAATCTCAGCAGATCCAACTCCACCAAGATTGAGTGATGCTATTTCTGTATAAGTAGCTAGGTCTTCATTAACTGTTTCGTCCAATGATGGAACGGTTTCCGTTTTTTTACAAGCAAATAATGCTAAAGCGCATAGAACAACAAATCCTTTTCTCATTTTCGTTTTTTTTGGAAACCCGAAAATAGATGGGACCTGTTAAGCCAATATGAACTTAAGATTAAGAAAATGTTAGCACCAAGTATTGCTATTTTAATTTGCCCAATGCTTCTTCCAATTTTTCTAGCATTTGAGGAATTTCTTCTTTCTTAGAAGTACCCACACTTAAACGGTACCAAGGGTTGTTTGCCCCGCCACCAAAAGCAGAAAAAGGCACTACGGCTAGTTTGGCTTCTGCCAATATATAAGAGGTAACGTCCATTTGCGTATCCAGTGTTTTTCCTTCAGCTGTTGTTTTACCTACTAAATCAATTTTAATGGTCAAGTAAATAGCTGCTTGTGGAGCAACGGCATCAACAGAAAATCCTTTTGCTTTTAACCCAATAAAACCTTCATAGATGCTGCGCAAACGGAATTCTACTTCCATTTTAAAATGCTTCAAATAAACTTCAATGGCTTCTTTTTGCAACAAGTATTTAGCCACAGCTTTTTGTTCTGCCATAGGAGCCCAAGCACCCAAATGACTTAGAATAGCTTTCATTTTGGCAATCACGGTTTCTGGTCCCAGTGCCCAACCCACACGCACACCTGTAGCAGCAAAGACTTTAGAAATACCGTCAACAAAAACGGTAAACTCTTTCATAGCTGGTCTAAGGGTAATGGGATTATAGTGCTCGGTAGTACCATAGGTCAATGTCCAATACATTTGGTCAAACATCAGGTAGAGCTTCTTTTCACCCTCTCCACGTGTGGCATTTTCAGCCAAAACCAAATCACAAATGGCTTCCAGCGATTCCTTACTTAAGGTTGTACCCGTTGGATTTTGTGGGGTACACAAACAAAGTAGGGTTGCGCCTTTAATATGTTTGGCAACGTCTTCAACCGTTGGCATAAAATCGTTTTCAACGCTGCACTCAATCACACAATGTTCCCCATCGGTCATGTGTACATAGTGGTTATTGTTCCAAGAAGGAACACCATAGATCACTTTATCACCCTTGTCAACAATGGCTTTGAAAATGGTATAAATCAATGGTCTACCGCCCGATGCAATTTGTATTTCATTGGGTGCGTAGTCAATGCCTTCCCATTCTTTTAAAAATGCACCAACTGATTTGCGCAGATCCAAAACCCCTTCTGCCGCAGGATAATTGGTATTGTGTTCCTGATAAGATGCAATGATGGCTGATTCCAATTCAAAAGGAATAGGAAAAACTTTTGGATCAAAATCACCAATAGTAAAATTATAAATGGTTTCTCCAGCGCGAATGCGCTCACTGATCATATTACCTAGTTTCACAATTTCAGATCCAATCAGTGTTTCGGCCAGATGGCTCAGTTTGGGTTGACTCATACAGGGATATTTGCGGCAAAACTAGCATAAAAAAACCG
>CAIZMD010000346.1 GCA_903933995.1 uncultured Bacteroidota bacterium | reverse complement strand
TAAGCTGGTGCCGGTAGACTTTAGAAGTCTGGCTAACTAGACATGAAACCAATTTAATACAAGGACTAACCTACGGGTTGGTCCTTTTTTATAACCACCCTCGGGTCTAATTCAAATCCTTTGACCAAGATAGTTGTGCCTTTATACCTGATTTGTTTGTTTTGCTATATCCTCTTTACAAGACAGCCTGACTATTTTGATGGAGAATTTGCGCAAGCTACCATGGTGAATTGGCCGGATGCTTCCAGTGGCAAGCAGGTTTTGATGGCGGAGTATTCTGATGGTTACAAATTGCATCATCAAAATGTAGACTACTTTTTCAGGGATCACCAATTGGGTGATAAGCTGACCATGATCTATGAACCCAAGAACCCTGAGCTGGCTGAAGAATATGCTTTTATAGGATATTGGATGGGTTTGAATGAGTTGTTTTGGTCCTTGTTATTGTTGGCGGTTAGTTGGAGCGCTGCCTATTCCATCACGCAGAATCCCACCCCAGAAGCCTTATTAGAACAGCTAAATTATAAGGAGCCGGATAAGCCTAGGTATGATTAGGCTTCATTTTAATTTTAGTAAACTCTTGTAAGTAATTCTAAATCAGTGACTATCGCTTTAGCAAGCGCTTAATTTCTTTTTCTACGTCACGACCCTTGATGGTTTCACGTTTGTCGTAGTTCTTCTTACCTCGGCCAATCCCAATCTCAATTTTCACCAGGTTCTTGTCTGTAAAAAAGACTTTGAGGGGAACAATGGTATAACCCTTGTCCTTCATCTTGGTCTGGAGTTTTTTGAGTTCGCGCTTATTGAGCAGGAGTTTTCTGTCATGCACCTCAATATGGTTATTGGCCGATCCATGAGAATAGGAAGCAATAAATAGGGCCCGAACCCAGAGTTCGCCCTTGTCAAACAAACAGAAGGAATCGTTGAAACTGACTTTGCCCTCCCGAATAGACTTGACTTCTGTGCCCAGCAATACAATGCCCGCCACATATTTGTCTTCTATCTGGTAATTGAAATAGGCCTGCCTGTTGTTCATTTCCTTGGTCATACGCTACAGTTTCCTTTGGCAGTGGTCAGCAAATCCTTATTTCCTCAGCAGGGTTACTACCTGAGACAGTTTGTCTTTGAGGTCTTTGCGGTCAACAATAAAGTCTAAGAATCCATGCTCTAGCAAAAACTCAGAACGCTGAAAACCTTCGGGAAGGTCTTTCTTGATGGTTTCTTTGATCACGCGTGGACCAGCAAAACCAATCAAAGCACCTGGTTCTGCAATATTTAAGTCTCCCAACATCCCAAAGCTGGCAGAGATTCCACCAAAAGTAGGGTCGGTTAATAGAGAGATAAAGGGTAATTGGGCATCACTTAATTGACTCAGTTTGCCACTGGTTTTGGCCAGTTGCATCAGGCTAAACGCCGATTCCATCATTCTAGCACCACCACTCTTGCTAATGACCAAATAGGGTAGACGGTGCGCTATACAATAGTCTACTGCACGGCTAAATTTCTCACCCATCACACTACCAAGGGATCCACCAATAAATTCAAAATCCATACAGGCAATGACAATTCCTTCCCCATTAACGGTTCCGGTAGCCACGCG
>CAIZMD010000345.1 GCA_903933995.1 uncultured Bacteroidota bacterium | reverse complement strand
TGATGGGTGGACAAGACCTCTGGATTTTACAAAAAAAATAGCCTCCATGGAGGCTATTTTTTCATCATAGGAAATCTGATTTATTTTTTCTTTTCAATCTCTGCTTGACGTTTAGTCCTAAAATCAGCGTCTTTGTATAATTTTTGAAGATCGTCTAGTTTGCCAATATATAAGCTTCTTCCATGGGTACCAAGTACAATCTCGTTTTCACGTGCCTGGGTTACAATATCATGAATAGGTACGCTCATTGGTAAGCCTTTGTTCCATTGCATAAAACTTTCTCCTCTATCAATGCTAACAAACAAACCACCATCGGTTCCAACATATAAAATGCCTTCATTGGCGTGGTCTTCTTTGATCACATTCACTGGCTCATTTGGCAAATCTTTTCCAATTTGCTTCCATGTAGTACCATAGTCTTCACTTACATAAACATAGGGCAGAAAATGGTCATTTCTGTAACCATTTAAGCTAATATAAACCCTGCTTTCTGAATAAGCACTGGCTACTACCCTACTTACATACAATCCCTTTGGAAGTTTCTTGGTAATTAAATTCCAAGTATAACCACCGTCTTTGCTCACATGTATATTACCATCATCGGTTCCCACATAGATTAGTCCAAATTTCAATGGACTTTCACTAATGGTACTTAAGGTACCGTAAGGAACATCGCCTTGGGCTGGGTTAGTTGTTAGATCAGGACTCATAGTAACCATACTATCTCCTCTATTCATAGACCTATGAAACTTGTTGGAACCATAATAAAATACGTCTTGGTTATGCTTACTCAATAAGATGGGTGCCTGCCAGTTAAACCTGAAATTGGTTTCACCCAAATCATTGGTGGGTTTTACACTTTTTCTATCCCCACCACCGGTATTGCTTCTCATATAATTACCATACTGTGATCCAGTATACACGGTTTTATTATCCCTTGTGTCTACTTGTACTTGCATACCATCGCCACCATTCAGATTCTTGTAGGGATTCTCTCCTGAATCATACCAGTCATAATTTTCTCTAGTGGTACTAGGTGCAAACCATGTTCCGTTATCTTGCAAACCACCATACACATTATAAGGCTTGGCATTGTCTACTGCAATATTATAGAACTGACCAACAGGAGGTGTATTGGCTTTGAACCAATGAGCGCCATCGTCATAACTAATATTGGCGCCACCATCATTTCCGTTGATGATATGACTATCCTTAGCTGGATCAATCCAAACTACGTGGTGATCTGAATGCACGTGTTCTTTGGCAATATTGGTAAATGATTTGCCTCCGTCTTTACTCATCATCACATTCAAACCAGTAATAAATACTTTGTCTGGGTTGGAAGGGCTAACAAAGATCTTACCAAAATAATAACCATAAGTACTATAGAAAAAAGAACCCACAGATTTATCATTGGTTTTTTTCCAAGTTTCTCCGCTGTTATCACTCCTATATACTTCACATCCAACAATCGGTGTTTCAAACAAAGCGGCATTTGCATCATATAAATAGTCCCAAATACAAGTTGGTTTTAGCTTATCTGCTTTTACCAAATCTTTCAAAATGGCAGGAGTATATTTTGCAGGAATCCCACTTCTTCTACCTGAAGTAAACATGGCCAATTTCTTATTATCTAGTGCAAGAAATTGTTCCTTGGTTAAGTCTTTAAAATCGCGCAGCACATAACGGCTGGTATCAACCGCACGTTTAACCGTATCGGATACACGAAACTGATTGTCTAAAACGGCATAAACAATATTGGGTTGCTTGGGCGATACGGCTAGACCTATTCTGCCAACCCCATCACCATTAGGGAAACCACTTCCTACTTTAGAAACCAACACCCAATTATTTCCACCATCGGTACTCTTATAAATACCACTGGTTTTGCCACTTTCTTCAAAATTTGAAGCGGTTCTGGTGCGGTA
This sequence comes from uncultured Bacteroidota bacterium, assembly GCA_903933995.1. GTDB lineage: Bacteria > Bacteroidota > Bacteroidia > Chitinophagales > Chitinophagaceae > Sediminibacterium. The sequence goes on along the minus strand of CAIZMD010000345.1, from coordinate 6,714 downwards.
CCACATGGCTGCGTATAATTCGTTTGGATTAGTTGGATTGATTTCTAGATCAACGGCTCCAGTCTTATCATCAACGGCTAAAACATGTTGCCAAGTTTTTCCTGCGTCTGTTGTTTTGTAAACACCTCTTTCCTTGTTAAAAGAAAATAAATGACCCAATGCTGCTACCCAAACCGTGTTAGGGTCTGAAGGATGCAATTGAATTTTACCAATATGGTGACTTTCAGGAAGACCCATCCAATCCCAATGTTTACCATTGTCCAAAGATTTATAGATACCCATTCCTGCATAGGAGGAGCGACTACTGTTTACTTCTCCAGTGCCCACCCAAATGGCTCTGTTTTTCCAGTTAACAGCAATATCTCCAATGGTCAAGATATCAGTACTATCAAAAATGGGTTGGAAACTTTGACCATTATTGGTGGTATGCCATAATCCTCCAGATGCATATGCAACATAAAATTCTGTAGGATCAGTAGGATTGGCATCAATATCTACTACCCTTCCGCTCATGACACTTGGGCCAATATTGCGGAATCCGGTTTGATTAACCAGTGATTTTTGTTGAAGTGCCTGGCGTTGTTCCACCACTTTTAACCTGTCTGTTGCCGAAGTGGGTTTCACCTGGGCTTGTCCGCAAATAGCAAACAATAAGCCAACTATAACAGTTGTTTTTCTCATGAGATGCAGAATTTTGGTAAATTGAATGGCTAATTTAACAATAATGCGCTACTGTCTCATACCATTTCTCCTTTTAATTTATAATCTAAGCTTTGGCCAGTGTAAAACCTTTAAAATTGCTGCCAATGGCGATACCTTGAATTGCACAGATTTCAATGGATTCAAACAGGGCAAATGGACGGTACATGTAGACCCACTAAGAGGAAACCCTGGTTTTGAAGAGGAAGGGGTTTTCAAAAATGATAAAAAAGAAGGGGTTTGGAGAAATTTTAATTTAATGGGCGATATTATGGCGGTAGAAACCTATCGTTGGGGTTTGAAAAATGGAAAATCCCAATATTTTACCATTAATGGAATTGAAAGAGAAGAAAACTGGCGTGCCAGTAACCCAAATAAAGCCTTTGATACCATTGACGTAGCAGATCCAATGATTCCCAACAAATATGAACGTGTGATTGTAAAGGTAGATGGCAGTTCTTTAAAACATGGGGTTTGGAAATACTATAATCCCATGTATGGAACAGTTACGCATACAGAGAAATGGGTACTAGATAATTTACAGGGAGACCAACCCGAACCTTTGGCAAAATCTATGGATGCTGCTGTACCTGATTCTTTGGGTGGAGACCCCAAAAAAGCAGCTTCTAAGCCAAAACCCAAAGAAGTGGAAGATTTTGAAAAGAAAAATAAGGGAAAAAAGGTCAAAGTCAGGGATGGTAAAACCGGTGGCTAATTTTTTTGAATAAGGCAACCTTTATTATTTGTTCTTCGTATTCCGGCTAAGAAGTATATTTATTGGAACGAAGTCTGAACCATACTATTTACTTAAGAAATTTGCCCCAGGAACCTATTAACATCATCAGCCTGATTAAAGGTTGTAGCCAAAACAACCGAATCAGCCAACGGGACTTATACCAATGGCTGCATGGCTATGCAATGAAAATCAGTTACCGTTATATTCAGCAACAAGAAGAAGCCGAAGAAATGGTGAGTGAGGCATTTGTGAAATTATTCAAAAACATAGCCCAATTTGATAGTAGCAGGCAAAATGACCAAGAAGCATTATTAAAAGCTTGGTTTAAACGAATATTGGTCAATACCTGTATAGACCATTTGCGCAAGACCCAACTAAAAATGGTGAGCTATGATGTGACAACAGAAACAGAACCAATGATTGAAAAACAAGAGAATGGTTTGGATAAAATAGCCTACCAAGAAATCATTTTGGCTATACGAAGGCTTTCTCCTGTGTATAGAACCGTTTTTAACTTATTTGTGATAGAAGGATTTAGCCATGAGGAAATTGCCGATACTTTAAAAATTAGTGTTGGTGCCTCTAAATCAAACCTGTCTAAAGCCAGGAACAACTTGAGAAAAATTATTTTAGAGAAAAAAGCGTATAAGCAGTATGCATAGTTTTGAGGACGATAATGAATTGGATCATGTAGCCAAAAAGGCTGCCGAGGCATTTGATGCCCCTGGTATGGCCAATTGGGACAAGATGCAATTATTACTGGATAAGGAAATGCCACTTGACAAACCCAAGAAAAGGTTTATCTGGGTACTGATTCCTGCCTTTGTATTATTGGCCATTGGTGGTACTTGGTGGTATCATCATACTGAACAGCAGATAGATGCTAAAGAAACTAAAAACCAATCAATACCCGAACCAACAACCATTGATCAACCAACAACCAATGATCAACGATTAACAATTGAACAAAAAAAATCAAACCCTTCTAAAGAATTAAGCAATAGCAGCTTGAATAAATCAAATGATTTAGCCACTATTAAATCAGTTCAATCAACACCAAGTTTACTGAGCCAAATGGGAATTGCTCCAGGTCCGATTAACCAACAATTGTCTAGAGATATTCAAACATCAGCTACTATAATTAATACTAATCAAGCCCCCCTATCTTCTAAAAATCAATCAGTAGAAGCTGAAAGTATTGCAGCCAATACAAATAGCATTGAGTCTAACCAAACTACAACCAATATAAGCAACCCAAATACCCATTTGGAAGAGGAAAAAGACAATAGTATTGTCATCAAAAACAAAAGCAATCCTGAAAAAGGATTCTTTATTGGATTAACTGCCGGAATTGACGCAAGTACGGTGCATTTTAATTACAAAGAAGACTTTGGATACAATATTGGTGGCATCATAGGTTATAGATTCAACCAACATTTTTCTATTAAAACAGGAGGAATTTATACCCAGAAAAATTACAAAATGAATGGTGCAGATTTTCATCCACCAAAAGGCACATGGGTAAGCAATTTTAAAATGGAAACCGTAACAGGTTCTTGTGATATGTGGGATATTCCGCTTATTGGCACTTATCATTTTAAATACAATGGCAAAGGAAATTACTTTGCATCCTTAGGCACTTCTTCTTATTTTATGAAGAAGGAAAACTATAGCTACTTGTATTATGTAAACAACCAAACTTATAATAGGTCTGCCAGTTATCCTTCAACAGACCAGCATTTATTTGCCTTGCTTCATATTTCAGGTGGTATAGAAAAAACAATGGGAAAACACCTGACAGGCATTATTGAACCCTATGCTAAAATACCCATGTCTGGTGTTGGTTTTGGAAGTATTGAACTAAGTAGTTTTGGTGTGAATTTTTCTTTGACTTACAAGCAACCAAAAAGAAAATAGGTTCGTAACATGTGATATAAACCCAATCACATGAAAAGTAAAAAATCATTATTCGTTTTATCTATTAGCGTATTGTTGCTAATAACTTTTATTTCCTCTTGCAGCAAAGGTGGTGATACAACAACCACCAATCCAACCAATCCTGGTACTGGAGGAACCGGTGGTACCAATGAATGTGCCACTTTAACCACAGGTCAAGCAGGACCACTTTATACTGCTGTGAAGTCTTTATTAAGTGCCAATTGTTCCTCTTGCCATACTGGTGCTAATAGTACTGGTGGAAAAGACTTAACTACCGATTGTAATATTATTTTAAGTAAAGATAGAATCAAAGCTAGGGCCGTTGATGGATCTCCAAGTTTTATGCCTCAGGGTAGTCAATTGAGTGCTGGAGACAAGAAAAAAATAACTGACTGGGTTAATGCAGGTGGCAGGTTCAGCGATTAGGGGCAATTGCATGAATCGACCTGTATTCTCATAAAGCGACCCTCTGGGTTGCTTTTTTATTTTGTACCCTTATTAAAAAATTGACTAAAGAACACAAAGTGATAATCTATAGACTTATTCCAATAAATAAAATTATGCTCACCGGGTCTTTCAATATAATCGTGTGGAATTTTAAGCTTATTTAACTTGTCATGCACAGCCCTATTCATAGCCAATACCCTGTCTTCTGTTCCACAATCTATTAAAATAGACAAGGAATCTTTGGGATAATGCTCAATGGTATTTAATACACTCCAATCATTCCAATATTGTTTATTAATGGTAGGATCTCCCAGTCTTTTTTCAACACCATACCCTTGGGTAATCACAGAAACATGGAGTGCGCCACTGGTACTTCCACAAGCTCCAAAAATATTAGCATGTCTAAAGGACAAAAACATAGCTCCATGACCGCCCATACTCAATCCAGAAATAGCCCTAGCTTTTCTATTAGCAATGGTTGAATAATGTGCGTCTATATATTGGGTCAATTCTTCTGCAACAAAAGTTTCATATTGATAAGTACTATCTATAGGGCTATCAAAATACCAACTGGTAAATCCACCGTCTGGGCAAACTACCATCATACCATATTGATCAGCCAAATCCTTGATATGCGGCACTTTTAAAATCCAATTATTATAAGCCCCAAATGCGCCATGCAATAAATACAAAACAGGGAATTGTTTTGACTTGTCTTTACTATTACTGGGTTTGATGACAATGGTTTTAATAGACCTTTTCATTTTAGGACTATATACTTCAATGCTATCTACACTGGCTGCTTGACCATAAAAAAAAGTCAAAACAAAAAGACAACAAACAATAAACCGATTTTTCATATAAACTGGGATTGAAAAGAAAGATTATCTCACTAAAGACTTAATCACATTAAAGTGCATTAGCATCAAAATATTTTTTAAACAACAACAATTGAAAGTCAATACTATTGCTCCAATAAGCCGTATTGTGAGCACCTGGTCTTTCAATGTAGTCATGGTCAATTTTCAATTTTAAGAGCTTTTCATGCAAGGCTTTATTAACCGGATAAAAGAAATCATCCACCCCACAATCAAAAATCAATTTCAAAGAATTATTCTTTAATCCATTGACCATTTCCATCACTGTATGGGCATCCCATACAGATTGATTATTAGCATATTCACCCAGGGCTTTTTTAATTTCCCAGTTATTGGGAAATGGTCTAAAATCTACCCCGCCACAAATACTACCAGCTGCACCAAATACCGTCTGGTTGCGAATTGCCAAGTAAAGACCACCATGACCACCCATACTTAGACCAGTAATGGCCCGATGTTTTTTATCAGGGATAGTTAAAAAATGTTGATCAACATAAGGAATTAGGTCTTTGATCACAAAAGACTCATAACGAATACTAGAATCAATGGGACTATCAAAATACCAACTATTAGCTCCATCCGGACATACTAGGATCATATTCAACTCTTCTGCTTTCTGCTGTAATTGGGGGGCTGCTTGGGGCCACTGGCGTTGACTACCACCATATCCATGAAGTAAGTATACAGCCGGAATCAATACTTTGTTTCTGTTCTTAGGCTGAATAACAACAAACTTGACTTGTTTGTGCAAACTATTGCTGTAAAACTGAACCGTGTCAACGGATGCATTCGCAGATAAAGTAACTACACAAAACAGGAATAGACATATTCTAAATAGACGCATCATATAAAAATTAAAGTCACCTGAAATTAATCAAGTGACTTTAATCAAAAAAATAGATTTATAAAAAACAACTAGTTCTTTTTCTCCATGGCTTTTTGCATTGGATTGATACCGGTGCTTTGACCACGTCCACCACCCTGTCTAGCCTTGAAAATGGCAAACTTACTTGGTGTTAGATTTTGCATACCCCAAGTATTGTTGTTCTCATTAATATCGGCAGTTTCACGCATAGGATCCAATTTGATTCCTACTGCTTTCTTATTTGTCAAGAAAAGCTTGGTCACTTTGTTTTCGTTTAAGCGCCAAACTTGAGCTGGAATTCTTTCGGTTTGTTTGGTACCATCTTCAAAGCTAAACTCAACAATAATGGGCATTACCAAACCACCTTTGTTGCTAAATGTAATTTCATACAAATTCACATTGGCGTATTTGGCTTTAGCTGCATCATCCATAGGTTCTGGAGTAGCAGTGGGAAGCGTCACTTTATACTTGGTAGTATCATAAGGCTCAATGCCTCTTGCATAACGCCAGTAAAAATCCCTAAGGCTGGTATCAGCATCAGTTAAGAAAATAATGCTTTTGTCATTCCTATTTCTGATTTTAGAAATATCATCAAAAGGATTCAACATTGGCTTGGCCAAAGACATCATACCATTTGAACTTGCATTAATTGGTGCTCCACCTCTTCCACCTTGGAATCCTGCTTGAGCTGCCATATTGGGGTCATACACACCATGTTTAACCGTATCAATGGCTATATCACATGGATCAATTCCATAGAACCAACCCCTCCAAAACCAATCCAAATCTTCTGCACTGGCGTCTTCCATGGTACGGAACAGGTCTGCTGGTTGAGGATGTTTGAAAGCCCAACGGCGAGCATATTCTTTGAAACTATAGTCAAATAGTTCCCTACCCATAATAGTCTCACGGAGGATATTCAAGCCTGTTGCAGGTTTGGTATAAGCGTTAGGCCCAAAATTGACAATGTTTTCACTATTGGTCATGATGGGTTCTAACTGGTCTTTTGGTAAACGCATATAATCCGCAATGGTATATGCTGCACCCTTACCACGAGAAGGATATTTGTTGTCATACAATTCCTCGGTTAGGTATTCTACAAAAGAATTCAAACCTTCATCCATCCAGCTCCACTGACGTTCGTCACTGTT
>CAIZMD010000344.1 GCA_903933995.1 uncultured Bacteroidota bacterium | reverse complement strand
TGCTCCCTTGTCTATTGGTACATCAGTTCCAACAAAGAATATGCCTGCATTTATAGCAGTTGCTAGTGATGATCAAATGCAATTGGTGCCTCATAGCATAGATATTTATAGTAGGTGGCAGGCTTTAAAACAACCAGCAGAATTGCATGTATATGAAAAAGGAGGCCATGGATTTGGAATGAAAAAATTACAAATGCCAACAGATAAATGGATTGATGATTTTGGTGACTGGCTTTCACAAAGAGGGCTTATTAAAAACAACCCTTCAGCAAAAACTGTAGCGGTTACTACTCAAACAACTAAGGCGCAAGAAGACCATCAAAAATGGGAATTTGAATTTCACAATGACTGGGCCAATTTTAATAGATTTGCTGCGGAGAATAAAAAACTCGGGGCCCCTAGATCCAATGAAAAGCGTGTGGTATTCATGGGTAATTCCATCACCGAAGGTTGGTATAATATGCTTCCTCAGTTTTTTACAGATAGACCTTATATTAATCGTGGTATTGGTGGGCAAACAACGCCACAAATGTTGGTCAGGTTTAAACAAGATGTTGTTGATTTAAAACCTGCGGTGGTTGTCATTCTGGCCGGTACCAATGATATTGCTGGTAATACTGGACCTACAACTGTTGATATTATTTTTGAGCATTTGGTTTCTATGGCGGAAATAGCAAAAGCCAATAAAATTCAAGTAATCATTTCTTCTGTATTACCAGTCTATGATTATCCATGGAATCCTGGTTTAAAACCTGCCGAAAAAATTATGGCACTAAATGAAAAGCTAAGAAATTGGTGTGCTTATAATAATGCCATCTATCTGGATTATTTTAGTTCCATGGTAGATGAAAGAAATGGGTTAAAGTCTAGTTTAACCAATGATGGAGTTCACCCTACTGTTGCTGGTTATAAAGTAATGGAACCCTTACTTGAAAAAGCAGTTGCCGAAGCTCTTAGAAAAGCCCAATAGAAACAATGTTCAAACAATTAAAGGAAAAGTCTCAAAAAAAAGAAGCGATGCTCTCCTGCTTCTTCAAATTTTCTAATTCTGTTTCTCCAATGGGCTTTGGAATAAAATTAATCACCAAGGGGTGATTTTTGGCTAATTCTAAGTCTGCAGGATTAACACTTGATGATAGGATAACCACTTTTACCTTTTCATGGAACTGTGGAAACTCTTTGGTGAAAATTTCTAAAAATTCCCATCCGTCCATTACGGGCATATTGATATCAAGAAAAATAATATTGGGTAATAACCAATCTGAAGCTGGTAAAATAGCTTGTTCTCTAAAATAATTCAAAGCCAGTTCTGCTTTGTCTAACTTGATTAATTGGTCACAGAAAAACTGTTCCTTCAATATCAAGTCATTCAGCATCAAAACGATGGGATCATCATCTATACACATCGTAATGGGAATCATAAGCCTTGATTGTATGAATGAAAAATAATTATTTAACAAAGAACGGTTAGAAAACCCATTCATCCAATTCTGTTTCAAGGGGTGTTGGTAGTTTCCAAAATCCAGATTCTGGTGTATTATTCCCAAAATGGGATTTCAATTAAAACAAATTTACATTTAAATAATTGAAAATCAGCTACTTATGTTTTTGGCACTCTTTTTATCATTAATGGTTACACCCCGCCAAAAAATGCTTTCTAATCTTAACCTAAACCAGATGGAAAATTTTGTTCTCTTATTACCAATAGACAATCTAAACAATATCAGCAACCTAATTGAAGAATCTATCAAGAAAGGTGACAAAGTAAGTATCAACAAAGTGGGTGAAGCGGTAAGAATTCATTTTCAATTCCAATCTTTGCAAGAAAAGTTGCAGCAAGTCATTGGTTAAATTTCTGACAAAAATATGGCAGAGATTTACCTGATAGATGATGATAAATTGGTGAATTATTTAAATAGAGAAATGATTCAGTCAATTGCTCCCCAAAGCCAGATTCTAACCTTTGAATCTGCCCCAAAGGCATTGGGGTCTTTGCGCGACAAGGTGGATTTAGGGGAATTTTCCTTTCCACAATTGATTTTTTTAGACATTAATATGCCCTTTATGGATGGTTGGGAATTTCTAGTGCAATATGCCCAATTCCCAGCTAGTTTTCGTTTGAAAACCAAAATTTTTCTACTTTCTTCTTCTATTGACAAACATGACCTTGATAGGGCTTCTGCCAACCCTTATGTGTTTAATTATCTAATAAAGCCATTAAATGATGAGCAATTAGAAGGGATTGGTCTATCTGTTTGATTTTATACAATGCTTAATATACTAGAGACCCAATCAAACAAATGGTTCTTTATCTTTGCACGGCTAATTAAGTAGTTTCCATGCAAAAATCATTACTGGTGAATAAATTTCTGGCTTTTTTGACCTTGCTTCTTCTGGTGGGTGTTCAACCCATTGATGCTCAGGTTTCGGAGGACTTTTTTACAAGTGGAAACTTTAAGTTGGAGCAGAAAGATTATAAAGGAGCAATTCGGGATTATACAAAAGCCGTATTAGCAGAACCCAATAATCCAGACATTTACTTTAATAGGGCCTATGCAAAAAGCATGTTGGCCGATTATGTTGGTGCAGTACAAGACTATAGTAAGTCAATTGCTATTTTCCCAACTATGCCCAATGCCTATTATAATAGGGGTATTGAAAAAGGACATATGAAGGACTACAAGGGTGCCGTTCAGGATCATACAACAGCTTTGCAGCAAGATCCTGAAAATGCGGATATCTATTTTAGCCGTGGGTTAGCAAAAAGTGCCATGAATGACCATATTGGTGCTTTACAGGATTTTAATAGAACTATCTCTATCAATTCAGAAACCATCAATATTTATTTTAACCGTGGTATAGAGAAAGCTTATTTGAAGGATTATCAAGGTGCCATTTTAGATTTTGATAAGGCAATCAATGATGATAATAACAATGCGGATATTTATTTTAACAGGGCTATTGCCAAAAATGGCTTAAAGGATTATAATGCTGCCATAGTAGATTTTAATAAGGCCCTTTCCATTCAGCCAAATAATGCGGACCTTTATTTTAACAGAGGGGTTACAAAGAGCTATTTAAATGACCCGGCTGCAGCTATTAAAGATTATAATAAGGCTATTGAGTTAAACCCCAACACCCAAAACGCCTATTTTAATAGAGGAATTGAAAATGGCAGACTAAAAGACTATCGCGGAGCTTTGTTGGATTACAATCGGGCCATAGATAGAGACCCATCAAATGCAGATATTTATTTCAACCGAGGTATTGTTAAAAATTATTTGTCAGACAAACAAGGCGCTTTACAAGATTTTAATAAAGCCATTGCACTCAATCCCAATACCCAAAATGCCTATTTTAACCGTGGCATTCTTAGACGTGAATTGAATGATTACCCAGGTGCCATACAAGACTATACCAAGGCAATTGAGCAAGATGGTAATAATGCAGATATCTATTTCAATAGAGGTCTTGCAAAGTCTTATAGTTTGAATCATGCAGCAGCTATTCAGGATTTCAATAAAGCCATTGAAATGAGTCCTTCTAATGAAGACTTGTATTTGAGTAGGGGTGTTTCTAAATCTGCTATTAAGGATTATGCAGGTGCCATCAAGGATTTCTCTAAATCAATAGAGTTGAATCCTAAAACACAGAACGCTTATTTTAATCGCGGAGTTGCCAAATCTTTTCTGAATGACCATATGTCTGCCATTAAAGATTTTGACCTTGCCATTGCACAAACACCAGGCTATGCCGATATCTATGTTTCTAGGGCCGTTTCCAAAACAGCTATTCATGATACCACTGGCGCCATACAAGATTATAGCAAGAGTTTAGAATTAAATCCACAAAACGCCAATGCCTATTTTAATAGGGGTTTGGGTAAGGCTAATTTGAAGGATTTTGCCGGAGCCATTCAGGATTTTAATAAGGGTATTGCCCTCAATCCCAATAATGCGGATCTATACTTTAATAGAGCCATTATCAAGAACCAGCAAAAGGACTTATATGGTGCAATGGCCGATTTTGATAAAGCGGTATCCCTTAATCCAGGGCTTCAAAACCTTTTGTTTAATAGGGGGTTATTAAAAGTGACTTTAAAGGATTACCCTGCTGCAATGAATGATTTTAATAGAGCTATTCAACAAAATCCAAATGAGGCAGATATTTATTACAATAGAGCACTTCTTAAATCCCTTATGAAACAGAATAGCCTGGCCATAGTTGATTTTAATAAGTCTATTGAATTAAACCCTGCTAATGCTAATGCTTATGTAAGTAGGGGCATACTTAAAGCCCAAATTAGAGACTTTCAAAGTGCCAATAAGGATTTTAATAAGGCCATTGAAATTGACAAGGGCAATGCAGAAGCTTATTTTCAAAGAGGACTTGCCAAATTTAATTTAATAGACAAAACCGGCGCTTGTGTTGATTTGTCTTTGGCTAGAGATCTGGGACATCCGAATGCAGCTGCGCAAATGGAAAAAAGGTGTAAGCCATAGTAGTTAGTTTTTCGTACATTTAAGTGTATATATGCGGATATCTATTCCGCTACTATTTGGCCATCAATCTCTGTATTCCATTGAAGAAAGAAAATACATCTAAAGGTTCAGGAATGGAAGACGGTTCTGCCATTGCTAATCAGGTCTTGCATAGTCATGTTTTTAGGTTATTAGAAGACATGCCAGATGTTATTTACACGGTAGACCTTGACATGAATCTGACTTATTGTAACAAAGCTTGTCTGCAAGTTTGTAGGGACTATTTTGGACATGATTTATCTGTTGGTGAAAATCTAGCAAAACTCTTCAAAAAGAAGAATTCCCAAAAGCTATTAAAGCTATTGGAATTGATTAAATCTTCCACATCTGTAAAATTTGAAGATAGGATTACCAAGGGGGGAGTAGATACCTATTTTGAAGTGCAGGTTAATCCAGTATACAATGATGCAAATACACATATAGGAGTTTCTGTAATTGCAAAAAATATTACAGTTGCAAAGAATGCTATGCAGGACATGCAAAATTCCGAAGAAAAATACCGGATGTTGTTTTTTGCCAGCCCATCTCCTATGTGGATCTATGAAATGGACACCTATCAAATTATGGATGTGAATGACAGTGTGCTCTCAAGTTATGGTTATACAAGAGAAGAAATGTTGAACATGTCCATCATGGATTTGAGACCTGCAGAGGACCGTCAATCTTTAGAAGAAATTATTAAATACTATAAATTAACAAAGGGGCCCATACATTTTGGGGTTTGGAAACATATCAAGAAAGATGGGAGTATTATTCATGTAGAAAAAACAGGACATAGTATTCTATTCAATGGAAAGCCCTGCATGATTGAAATCTGCAATAACGTTTCTGAAAAATTGCACATTGAAAGAAAATTGCAGTTGAGTAATGAGCGATATGGATTTGTTACAAAAGCAACTTTTGATGCTATCTGGGATTTAAACTTAGTAGATGATGATCTCTATTGGGGAGAGGGTTTTGAAAGTCTTTTTGGTTATAAAACAAATAATAATAAAGGGGACATTGTTGGCTGGTATGAGCACATACACGGTGACGATAGGCAAAGAGTTTTACAAAGTATCAATACCTTAATTAAAAGTAAGAATAGTAATTGGGTAGAAGAATATAGGTTCAAAAAAGCGGATGGGGTAATGGCCTATGTTAGAAACAAAGGAATTGTTATCCGTGATAAAAAAGGTAAGGCTATTAGGATGATTGGTGCTATGCAAGACATCACCGACCAGAAAAGAGAAGAACAGCAATTAAAGCTATTCAAATCTGTCATCACCAATTCTTCAGATGCAGTTTTGATCACCGAAGCCGAGCCAATTAATGTTCCTGGTCCAAGAATCATTTATGTAAATGATGCTTTTACCAAAATGACGGGTTATGATAGAGATGAGGTTTTAGGTAAAACACCCAGGCTTTTGCAAGGTCCTGAAAGTGATAGGGCTGAATTAGATAGACTTAGGAAAGCCTTAGAAGCTTGGCAACCTTGCGAGATAGAAGTAGTTAATTACAAAAAAAACGGAGAAAAATTTTGGTCCAATATTTCAATTGTACCTGTTGCCGATTCCAAAGGATTTTTTACCCATTGGATTTCTATTCAGAAAAATATTACAGAAAGGAAAAGGGCAGAGAAAGAAAAAGAATTGTTTTATGAATTATTACAGGTAATTAATGGCAATAAACATTTAGAAGTTGCCATGAGTATAGTCATCCAAAAGATTAGTGAGTATTTGGGATTTTCCTATGCTGAAGCTTGGTTGATTAATATTGACGAATCCAAAATGTTATACAAAGCCAATTGGGCTATAGATGACAAAGCGGCTTTATTTAGAAGTAATAAGCCAATTGAAAATGTTCAAAAGGGGATTGGCATGATGGGTACTGCATGGAAACAGAAATCATCTATTTATTATGCCAATATTCAAGATAGTAATTTTTTGGCTAAAGAAAACGCTCATTTGGCTGGTTTGGAAAGTGTCTTGGTTTTGCCCATTTTATTGAATGAAAAAGTGATTGGTTTTTTTAATTTTTTCCTTGATAAACCATTTAGTCAGGAGCAGATGCAGTCTGATTTGATGGATAAAATTAGCAAACAAATTGGTGCTGATATTCAAAAGTCTAGGGCGGAAGATGAGTTAAATAGGTTTTTCCAGCTCTCTCCAGATTTGCTTTGTATTGCAGGCTTTGATGGTTATTTCAAGAAAATTAACTTGGCGGTTTGTAATTTATTGGGTTACACTGAGACTGAGTTAATGGAACGGAAGATTGAAGAATTTGTTTATCATCCAGATAAGGATGGGGTATTGCAAAAAAGGAATGAAATTATTTTAGGAGATAGTCTATATGGTTTTGAAAATAGATACATTACTAAAACGGGTGAGGTTAAATGGTTGTCTTGGACTTCTGTTCCTATTGAAGAGGAAGGTGTGATTTTTGCAGTTGCAAAAGATATTACAGAAAAGAAACAAATGGATTTAGAAAGGGAAAATATTCTGGAAAGTATTTCAGATTGTTTTTATGCCTTAGATAATCAGTTGAATTTTACTTATGTTAATAGCCCTGCCCAAAAGTTATTAAGAAGAAGCGCTGATGAATTAATAGGAAAAAATATTTTTGATATTTATGGGTTTCTAAAAGAAGGGTTGTTTTATGAAAATTTCCAAAAATCATTGGAATTCAAACAGCCGGTTCATTTTGAAATTTATTTTGACCAGTTTTCTAGTTGGTATGAGGAAAGTTTTTATCCAACTGATGATGGACTCTCCATCTTTTTCAGGTCAATTAATGATAGGAAACAGGTAGAGCAAGAAATACAAGCTGCTTTTGAAGAAAAGAATTCTATTCTGGAAAGTATTACAGATGGATTTTTAACATTAGATAGAGATTGGGTAGTGACTTACTGGAATAAGGAGTCAGAACGGATGTTGCAGGTTAAGCGTGAAAATATTGTTGGGAAACGTTTATATGACGTGTTTCCTGAAGCCAGAACGGAAAACTTCTTTAATGCTTACACAAAAGCTATGAATGAGGGCATTGCCCTTCATGACGAAGAATTTTATGAGCCACTTAATTTATTCTTAGAAGTAAATGCATATCCATCGGAGCGTGGACTTTCAGTGTATTTTAAAAATATAACTGAGGCAAAAAGATTATTGGCTCTTGAGCAATTGGAAAAAGATGTTTTAGAAAAGAATGCCTTACCCGATAATAGTTTAGAAAAAACTATCACATTCTATTTAACCGAAATTGAGCAATTACATCCAGACATGACTTGTTCTGTTTTGCGTTTAGAAGACGGAAAACTGTATAATTGGTCAGCTCCAAATTTGCCAGCATCATATATATCCAAAATTGAAGGTGGTGATATTGGTCCAGATAGAGGTTCGTGTGGAACAGCTGCATATTTAAAACAAAAAGTAGTAGTAACTGATATTGCTAATGACCAAAGATGGAGACTCTATTGGGATGTTGCAAAGGAATATGGATTTAAAGCTTGCTGGTCTTACCCCATTTTAAATAGTCAAAGTCAGGTTCTGGGTACATTTGCTATTTATTACAATACTGTAAAAGAACCTACCATTGAAGAGGAGAAAACCATATTAAGGGCTGTGAATATTCTTAAAGTGATAATTGAGAATAAACAGTTTGAAAAGGAGATTCTTGAAATCAATGAAAGATATAACCTTGTTTCTAAGGCAACAAATGACCTTATTTGGGATTGGAATATTAAAAATAGTGAGGTCTTTAGAACAGGAGATGGATTAAAAGTTTTAATAGATGAAGTTAATTCTACCTTAAGCCCTACACATGGATCTTGGATAGATAAAATTCATCCTGAAGATGTAAATGAAGTAATACAAAAAATGAATCATTTCTTGTATGAATCAGAAGAATTGTATTGGTCTGATTCCTACCGATTTTTAAAGTCAGATGGCAACTATGCCTACCTGTTTGAAAAAGGGTATTTAACAAGGAATGATAAAATGGAGCCCATTAGAATGATTGGCGCTTCGCGCGATATTACGCTACAAAAAGAAACGGAATTAATTCTAAAAAGTTTAAATGAAAAACTAGAAAAAAGAGCCGAACAACTGGTGAATTCAAATTTAGAATTGGAAAGGTTTGCATATGTAGCATCTCATGAT
>CAIZMD010000343.1 GCA_903933995.1 uncultured Bacteroidota bacterium | reverse complement strand
GTGTAGGCCGCCATACCACCACCGGCACCAGAACCTACAATCACAGCATCGTATTTCTTTGGCTGTTTCTTGATCTGAAGATCTCCCATATGCAACTAGAGTTTTGTATTCGTTAGAGAAGATGAATGTAAGAAAAAAAGTGAAGAGTGAGGAGTTAAGAGTGAAGAATGAAATGGAATTTAGTGAAGAGTGAAGAACGAAGAGTGAAGAGGGATTAAAGCCAATTGATTTTGCTTGGGATTGAGGGAAAAATAAACCGCCCCGGGATTAATCGAGGCGGTTCTTTAACCAGGTACGGTTTAAAGCTATGGCTAAGGCATTTCTGCCACTAACCCAAAGAATAGATACTAGCTACATCCCATGCTATTGCCACAGTTCAGGCATTTGTAGCAAGTACCGCTGCGGATGGTAATATGTCCGCAAGTGTTACAAGAAGGTGCATCGCTCTGCATGTTCTTGGCCGCTTGATTTACAGCGTCCATACCATACTCAGCTTTAACAGCCACCTTTTCTACTTTCTGTGCAACCGGAGCAGTGGTGCTAGCAGCGGCAGGCGCTGTTACACGAATACTGCTCAACTCAGGCTTTCCCACAAAGAGGGATTCTCCCTCCTCTTCACCGGTATTGCCAACCGATGGTTTATCTAACACGTGTACCAAATCGGTACGGTCTAGATATTCATAAGCCAGAGCGCGGAATACAAAGTCAACCAAGGATGTAGTGGTCTTGATATTTGGATGATCCACCATACCAGCTGGTTCAAATTTGGTAAAGACAAATTTCTCTACAAATTCATCCAGTGGTACACCGTATTGCAAGCCAACAGAAATGGCAATAGCAAAACAGTTCATCAAGCTTCTAAGGGTAGAACCCTCTTTGGCCAAGTCTATAAAGATTTCTCCCAATGTTCCATCTTGGTATTCACCGGTGCGCAAGAACAATACCTGTCCGTTGATCTTGGCTTTTTGGGTAAATCCTCTACGTTTTGCAGGGAGTGATTTTCTTTCTACAATCTTAGACAATGCGCGTTTAAGTTGGGTATCAGAAGATGCCTGCATGCGCTTGGTTACTTCTTCTAATAATTCTTCAACGGTTAATTTGCCCAGGTCTACAATATTGCTTTCTGGTGCTGCACTTTCTTCAGCAACCACTTCTTCAGCTGTTTCTTCAGATTTTTTCTTCTTGTCAGATTTGTTGCTCAAAGGCTGGCTTAGTTTAGAACCATCGCGATACAACGCATTGGCTTTAAGACCCAAGCTCCAGCTCAAGTGATAGCACTCTGCAATCTCTTCTACCTTGGCTTCGTTTGGAAGGTTGATGGTTTTAGAAATAGCACCACTCAAGAATGGTTGACAAGCAGCCATCATTTTAATGTGGCCATGTGCATGAATATAACGCTCACCTTTTTTACCACACTTGTTGGCGCAGTCAAATACTGGCAAGTGTTCTGGTTTTAACAGAGGCGCACCTTCAATGGTCATGGTACCGCAGATATAATCATTTGCTGCATCAATCTCATCTTCTGTAAAGCCAACTGCTTCAAGCAAGTTAAAGCTCCAGTCACTGAACTCAGCTTCTGTAAATCCAAGACGTTGCATACATGCATCACCCAAGGTAAAGCGGTTAAAGATGAATCCTATTTCAAAGGCAGAACGGGCAGCGCCATTCAGTTTTTCAATTTCTTCCCCAGTAAATCCTTTTTCAGCCAAAGTCTTGTTGTTGATAAACGGAGACTTTTCAAAGCTAGCAGCACCCACCGCATATTGCTCAATAGCCAATGCTTCTTCAGGGCTATAACCCAAGTTCTTCAAGGCTGCAGGAACAGATTGGTTGATGATTTTGAAATATCCACCACCAGATAATTTTTTGAATTTCATCAAGGCAAAATCAGGCTCAACACCGGTAGTATCGCAATCCATTACCAGACCAATGGTTCCAGTAGGTGCAATCACGGTTGTTTGCGCGTTGCGATAGCCGTGTTTCTCACCCAATTGAACTGCATCATCCCAAGCTTTGGTAGCGTGTTTTAACAAGATATCTGGACAGTATTTTGCGTTGATACCAACTGGTTTCACGCTCAATCCTTCATAAGCTTCGTTTGCATCGTAAGCAGCAGCACGGTGGTTGCGCATAACACGAAGCATGTCTTTTTCATTTTCTTTGTATCTAGGGAAAGCGCCTAAGAAGGCAGCCATCTCTGCAGATGTTTTATAAGCAATACCTGTCATGATAGCGGTAATTGCACCGGCAATACCACGCGCTTCTTCACTATCATAAGGAATACCACTAACCATGAGCATAGTACCCAGGTTGGCAAAACCAAGACCCAATGTGCGGTAATCGTAAGACAATTCAGCTACTTCTTTAGAAGGGAACTGTGCCATCAATACAGAGATTTCCAAAACAGTGGTCCACAAGCGGCAAGTGTATTCAAATCCTTCAACGTCAAATTTATTGTTGCTGGTGTCAAAGAATTTCATCAGGTTGGCAGAAGCCAAGTTACAAGCCGTATTGTCTAAGAACATGTACTCAGAACAAGGGTTAGAAGCGTTGATGCGACCACCTTGAGGACAAGTATGCCATTCATTGATAGTAGTATCGTACTGTGTACCAGGATCAGCGCAACTCCAAGCAGCATAAGCAATTTGATCCCAAACATCCTTAGCAGGAATTTTTTTCATCACACGACCATCGGTACGAGCTTTTAATTCCCAGTCTCCACCTTCTTCCAATACTTTGAAGAATTCGTTAGGGATACGGATTGAGTTATTGCTGTTTTGTCCAGCAACAGTCATATATGCTTCACCCTCATAGCTATTATCATATCCAGCTGCTACCAATGCAGCTACTTTCTTTTCTTCACCTACTTTCCAGTTGATGAATTCCATGATTTCTGGGTGATCCAAGTCTAAACAAACCATTTTGGCAGCCCTTCTGGTTGTACCACCACTTTTGATAGCACCTGCAGCGCGGTCACCAATTTTCAAGAAGCTCATCAATCCACTAGATGTACCACCACCGCTCAATTTTTCACCACCACCACGAATATGAGAGAAGTTGGTACCAACACCAGAACCATATTTGAAAATCCTGGCTTCTCTTACCCAGAGATCCATGATACCGCCATCGTTTACCAAATCATCGCTTACGCTCAAGATAAAGCAAGCATGTGGTTGAGGACGCTCGTAAGCATTAGAAGATTTTTTCAATTTGCCGTCTTTGGCGTCTACATAGTAGTGACCCTGGGGTTTACCAGTAATACCATAGCTCTCGTGCAAACCAGTATTAAACCATTGTGGTGAATTGGGAACGCATGCTTGATTCAAGATGCTATAAGCCAACTCATCATAAAAAATTTGTGCGTCTTGCTCAGAAGCAAAATACCCATAACGCTCTCCCCATACGCGCCAACAATTGGCCATACGGTGTGCCACTTGTTTCACGCTGGTTTCCCTTCCCAAAGAACCATCGGCTTGTGGTACACCCGCTTTGCGGAAATATTTTTGTGCAAGAATATCTGTGGCAATTTGGCTCCATTGTTTTGGCACCTCCACATTGTTCATCTCAAATACTTTTTCACCGTTTGGATTTTTGATTACGCTATCACGGTAATCATATTCAAACATGTCATAGGGAGTTACACCATCTTTGGTGAACCTGCGGGTAAACTGTAAGCCTTTTGCCTTGGAAGGAGTAGCCATAATCGGAGCGTATTATTTTGTTCTGGGTAATTGGTTATAAGCCCCGTTAACTAATTGTTAAGCGGTAGACGAAAATATCCTTCCAATGTCGATTTTCAATTTTGTAAATATCAACAGGTTGTGGAAAAGGAATGTGAATAATCCCAAACCTCAAAACAGGGTTGATTTTGCTGAAATGTCCACAGATGTACACAATTATTTGTGGAAAAATTAAGCGTTGAATGAAGTATTATCCGTAAATAGAAAAACCTTATACAAAACCCAGATTTCCAGCTTACTAACAGGATTAACGGGTATGAAACACCCTATTTGCCTATAATTGGAGAAACAGTTTAAGAATAAACACTATAAACAAAAACTTTTTTGCATTTTTGTAGCCAAGGAACTATTCTAAATCTTACATGAAACAGGCAATCTATCAACAATTTGTAGCGAAAAAACAGCAGGGAAAGAAGTCTTTTGCCGTGCTGGTTGATCCAGACAAGGTAGACGCAGCCAAGATAGAAGAGTTGGTACAGTTGGCCGTTTCAGCCAAAGTTGACTATTTTTTTGTAGGAGGCAGCTTGGTCATTTCTAACCATCTAGACGAGTGCATCCAACAGATAAAAGCTTCCTGTTCTATTCCAGTGATCCTTTTCCCAGGATCACCCTCTCAGCTTAGCAAATACGCAGACGCCCTATTGTATTTGTCCCTGATTTCTGGTAGAAACCCTGAATTATTGATTGGACAACACGTGATTAGCGCCCCCTTTGTACGCAAAAGCGGCTTAGAAATCATGCCCACCGGCTATATGGTGGTAGATGGCGGAGCACCCACCACGGTTTCCTATATCTCTAATGCCTCACCCATTCCGGCAGACAAGAATGAAATTGCGCTCTGTACGGCCATGGCAGGAGAAATGTTGGGTATGAAACTGATTTATATGGATGCTGGAAGTGGCGCCAAAAGGGCTATTACAGAAGCCATGATTGAAAAAGTGGCCAAGAATATTGAAATTCCCTTGATTGTAGGTGGCGGTATTACTACTCCCGAAAAAGCCTATTTGAACTGTAAGGCTGGGGCCGATATTATTGTGGTAGGTAATGCCATTGAAAAAGACCCAACCCTGATTGTAGAAATCAGCGCAGCTATTCACAGTGTACCAGTGATTGCTTAATTCCAAATCTTGATGACACAAAAAAGCCCAGCAGTTACCTGCTGAGCCCAGTTATGTTTGAACAATAAGATTATCTCAATCCCGCTACATTTACCCTAGAAGGGGTGTCTTTGCCACTCACAATGCCCTTTGAGCTTAACGCGATGGATTTGATAATCCTAGCCATATTTTCCATGTCTAGTGTTCCAATCTCATCAGTCACTTTGTGGTAATTGGGTTCGCTATCCATTTTAGAAGTAGAAATGGTATGTGCAGGCACACCAAGTCTAGCCAAAGTGGCGTTATCAGAGCGATAGAACAGATTTTGATCCGTGTATGGGTCTGGGTGAAAGGTAAAACCAGTACCCTCTAAATTGGCTTGCAAAATTTTACCCATATCAGTTTGTTCATAACCGGTGATATAGGCAGAATTTGTTCCCCACTTGCTTTCTGTACCAATCATTTCAATATTGAACATGGCTTTCACGTCATCTGGATTAAATTGTCTAGAGCAATAAGTAGCTCCAAAGCCACCCACTTCTTCTGCGGTAAATGCCACAAAAATCAAAGTGCGTTCATTGTCTTTTTTGGCTTTGAAATATTTGGCCAACATCATTACAGCAGTGGTACCGGCAGCGTCATCATTGGCGCCATTGTAAATAGAATCATTGTTCACTGCCTTACCAATCCCCAAATGGTCATAGTGACCAGAGAAAATTACGTATTCGTTTTTCTTGCTCTTACCAGGCAAAACACCAATTACATTGGCCAATTTTTGCTCGGTAAATTCGTGCTTAGAACTTACCGTAAAAGTTTTGGGTTGTTCAGCAGCCAACACAAATACTACACTATTATCGGCTTTGAACAATTGTCTTTTTAAACCCGTTAATCGGCCGAAGTTTTTTGCAAAACTGGTATCAACGGTTACAAAATAATTCTTACCAGACTGCACGTACTTGCTAGCTTCAGTAAATAGATTAGCGCCTTTGGCAATCATTACTTTTTCATAACCACTGGTTTCATTGATATTTACATCTGCTTGACAAGTAACCACAATTACGTCTCTGCTATCTACGGCCACTCCGTTGAAATTGCAGCTAGCATTGATAAACTTAGGCTTCACCATCACAAATTCTTGTAAGTAAGTACCACTGTTTTTCCAGGTTTGTAAACCGGTTTGCTTAAACTCTGCTGCAATAAAAGCTGCCGCTTTTTCAATAGCGGGACTAAAGGTTCTGCGACCCTGCATCTCATCAGAAGCAAGGGTGCGTTCAATACGTTCTACTTCTTTGGCATTGATAATTTCATCAATATT
>CAIZMD010000342.1 GCA_903933995.1 uncultured Bacteroidota bacterium | reverse complement strand
TATGGGTAACCGATTCCGTTTATTGGTCAATGAAGTCATGGCTGTAACACCATTTAACCAATTACCCAATTTACCAGTTGCCCGTGTATTGTGGAAACCATATCCCAATATGCATACCGGTTGTGCCGCGTGGATCTTAGCTGGTGGTGCACACCATACCTGTTATAGTCAAAACCTAAGTCCAGAGAACTTGGAAGACTTTGCAGAAATGGCAGGTATTGAATACTTACTCATTGGCAAAGACACGCAGCTCTACCAATTCAAAAACGAATTACGCTGGAACGAAGCTGCTTACAAATAGTTGCACATAAACCACACACACAAATACAAAAAAACGATTGTACATGAACAGTAAACTGGTTAACATTGACTACATCATCTTCCTGATTTACTTCCTAATAGTAGCGGGTTATGGTTATTGGATCTATCAAAGGAAAAAGAAAGGGAGCATGGATACCAAGGACTTTTTCTTGGCTGAGGGATCCCTTACCTGGTGGGCCATTGGAGCTTCTTTAATTGCATCCAATATTTCTGCCGAGCAATTTATTGGTATGAGTGGAAATGGATTTTTTGTAGGGATTGCCGTTGCCGCATATGAGTGGTTGGCCGCTATCTCTCTCATCATTATTGCTGTTTGGTTTATGCCGGTATACCTGAAGAATAAAATCTTCACCATGCCACAGTTTTTGAAAACCAGGTACAATGAATCAGTGAGTTTGGTGATGACCATTTTCTGGTTATTCCTGTATATTTTTGTGAACCTTACCTCTATCATGTTCTTGGGTGCTACCGCCATCAATAACCTTACAGGTGGTACCAACCTACACCTAGTCATGTTGCTATTAGCTGTGTTTGCTATTGTAATTACTCTGGGTGGCATGAAAGTAATTGGTTACACCGATATTATTCAAGTAGCTGTTTTGATCATTGGTGGATTGGCCACAACATATATTGCCTTGACCCTAGTAAGTGAGAAATTTGGTTTGGGTAAAGACGCCATTGCCGGTTTTAACCAACTCTTGATTCAAGCACCCGATCACTTTCACATGATCTTAGACAAACCCACTGCCGCAACACCACAGGCTGAGATAGATAAATATTTGATCTTGCCAGGTATTGCCATGTATTTTGCTGGTCAGTGGATTGTAAACCTAAACTATTGGGGTTGTAACCAATACATTACACAACGTGCCTTGGGTGCTGATTTGAAAACAGCAAGAACAGGAATTCTGTTTGCAGGTTTCTTAAAACTATTGATGCCTGTGATTGTGATGTTGCCTGGTATTGCCGCTTATGTTTTGTATAAGAATGGTTCTTTACAACAAGAGATGAATGCAGGGGGTAAGTTCCTTACGGATAATGCCTACTCTTCAATCTTGGGCTTCTTACCCAATGGTTTGAAAGGTTTATCACTAGCTGCTTTAACTGCTGCTATTGTGGCTTCTTTAGCAGGTAAAGCCAATAGTATCTCTACCATCTTCACTTTAGACATATACAAGAAATATATTAAGACCGATGCTAGTGAAAAACAAATGGTTTGGATTGGTAGAATTACCATTCTTGCTGCTATGTTGCTTTCCATCATCTTTACATGGGACGATTTGTTGGGAATTGGCGGAGAAGGTGGATTTACCTTTATCCAAAAATATACTGGTTTAATTAGCCCGGGTGTATTTGCTATGTTTATCCTTGGTTTCTTCTGGAAACGCACTACTGCATCTGCTGCCATTGTAGGTTTGATTACAGGATTCTTACTGGCCTTGTTCTTTAACAACTATGCACCAGCTGTATTAGGTAATGAAAACATTTTGTATACAGCCTTCCCTAACGGAAAAGGTGGTTATGAAATTCCTTTCTTAATTGGAATGGGATGGTCATTCTTCTTTACTATGGTTGCCATGGTTGCCGTAAGTTTTGCAACTGGGCCAAAAGAAAATCCAAAAGCCTTTGTTCTGGACAAGACCATGTTCAAATTGGCACCCAATCATATAGCAATGATTGTGGTAACGCTAATTATCATCACGCTTTTATATGCTAGGTTCTGGTAAACCTAGTCATGAATAAATACAAAAATGCCCCTCGATTAAAGTTGAGGGGCATTTTTTATGCGCTTATTAGTTTAGAAAATTATTGCAATTTAACCTTGATCACTACAAAACTGCTTGCTGGTATCTCATAATCCAATTTGTTCTTTTTAATCAACACTGTGGATGATTTTGGTGCAACCAACATGGGTTGTTCAATACTATTGATAGCCGTGGGATCTGGACTGTTTAACAGTATGAGTTCTGCTTGAGGCATCATTTTTTTA
>CAIZMD010000341.1 GCA_903933995.1 uncultured Bacteroidota bacterium | reverse complement strand
GGTAAAAAAGTAGCCGTGCTCTGTGTAGACCCTTCTTCTCCTTTTCATCTTGGTGCACTATTAGGAGACCGGATCAGGATGAGTGAATGGTACAATGAACCCTTGGTCTTTATTCGCTCTTTGGCTAGTAGGGGAGCTTTGGGTGGCTTGCATCCCCATATTTTAGATATAGTTACTTTGCTTCAGGCCGCAGGCTTTGACCAGATCTTGGTTGAAACCGTAGGCGTTGGTCAAAGTGAAATTGATATTACTGGCTTGGCCGATACTACCGTGGTAGTCTTGGTTCCAGAAGCGGGAGATGAAGTACAAACCATGAAAGCCGGACTCATGGAAATTGCAGACATTTTTGTGGTGAATAAAAGTGACCGGCCGGATGCGGGCCGATTTGTCAAAAACCTGATGGCCATACTTCCGCATCCTGCCGCAGACGGTTATCAAATACCAGTGTTGCAAACCGTGGCGTCTAAACAGGAAGGCATTATTCCATTAGCGGATGCCATTAGCCAACACCAACAACGCATGCAGGTATCTAGCAGAAAAGCTTGGTTGCTCACAGAGCGCGCTTTTCAATTGATTCAACAACAACGCATGCGAGATATTAGTAAAGCTGGATTAAAATCAAGTATTGAAGCAGCCATGCAATCACCTGACTTTAATTTATTCCGTTTCATAGCAAAACAATTTTCTAACTAATGCAGCAAGCTCATTCTAAAATCTTGTTTGACTGCGAGCGCATGAAATATCCTCATACGGGGCTCTATCATTTTTGTTGGGAATTGGGTCAGGAATTAATTGCGCAAACGGAGGGAACTGGTTTAGAGATTGATTTATACGCCAAGAAAAAAGTGCAACAACAATTTGCATCAAGGCCAGGTTATTTAGAGCAATCTGCTTTGCACAAATTTTTAATGCCCAATTTGGATCAATGGCGCCTTTGGCATGCAACACATCAAGCAACTGATTATTATCCAGGGAAAGACGTGATGGCAACTGTATTAACCGTGCATGACCTAAATTTCTTACACGAAACCCATCGGTCCAAACAAAAGAAAGCAAGGGAAATAGATAAGCTACAACGCAAGCTAGACAAGGCAGATAGGGTGGTGGCTATTTCTGAATTTGTAGCAAAAGATCTGAAAGAAAATATGCAGTTAGATCCTGCTAAATTGCAAGTGATCTATAATGGTTGCAATATAAAGTCAACAAAAACACTAGCAGAACCAAGGGTCAAACCAGGAGCTGATTTTTTGTTTACCATTGGAACTGTGGTACCTAAAAAAAACTTTCAAACTCTTCCTGCTTTATTGCAAAACAATAGCCTGCAATTATTCATAGCAGGAGCTATTCATGACAAGCAAACACAACAACATATTGTAGACCAAGCAACCGCCTTGGGGGTTGCAGACCGCGTATTTTTCACAGGCCCCATTTCTGAGGCAGAAAAGTACTGGTACTACCAACACTGTAGGGCTTTTGTATTTCCATCTCTCATGGAAGGTTTTGGTTTGCCCGTAGTAGAAGCCATGG
Organism: uncultured Bacteroidota bacterium; assembly: GCA_903933995.1. Classification (GTDB taxonomy): domain Bacteria; phylum Bacteroidota; class Bacteroidia; order Chitinophagales; family Chitinophagaceae; genus Sediminibacterium. Next base: position 1,254 of record CAIZMD010000341.1, on the reverse strand, counting down.
CTTTTGGTAAACCCTTGTTCCTGTCTACCTTAACCAGTTTGCCAGAAATAGGAGGCAATTTGGCCTATTATTTTCAGTCCTTTGATCCCGAACAAATGCAAATGGATTTGCAGGAAGGCTTAGCGGTTTATGATGCTCACCCAGCATTGGTTGCAAAAATCATGTTGAGGTCTCAGGATTTTTCTTGGAAAGCTAGCGCCAAATCTTATTTAGAAACCTATCAACAAATTTTGCGTCAACGGTAATGGAGCAAGACAACAATATCAACAATATGCCAGCAGCTTCTTCGCAACAACCCTTGATCTCGGTAGTAGTAGCCACTTACAATGGAGCGCGCTATATTAGAGAGCAATTAGACAGCATTATTCATCAAACCTATTCCAATATTGAAGTAGTCATTACTGACGATAGGTCTACTGATGAAACCATGTCTATCTTGGAAGAATATGCAGTCCAATATTCCAATATTCGTGTGTATCAAAATGAGACCAATTTAAAATATGTCAAGAATTTTGAAAAAGGCATGCGTCTTGCAAAGGGAGATTTGATTGCACCCAGTGACCAAGACGATATTTGGGAATTAGACAAATTGCAAGTTTTAATGGATCATATTGGGGATCATGCCATCATCTATTGCAATTCTGTTTTAATAGATGCTCAAGGAAAAGAGATGGGTCAGCAACTCTCTGATATCAAGCGTTTGGACAGTTTTGATTCCTGTTTAAATTATGCTATTGGAAATTCGGCACCGGGTCATGCCATGCTCATTAGAAAGCAAGTCATTGAGGATTGCGGAACTTTTCCTACCATGATTCCGCATGATTATTGGTTGGGTTTTGTAGCCACATTTAATAGTCAAGTATATTTTTTAGATAGGGTCATGGTGCGTTACAGACAACACGATGCCAATGTGTTTGGGGCAGCAAAAGCAGCAGATAGAACCGCACCCAAGGCCAAAAAAATAGCCAAGACGGTTTTGCAAGAAAAAGCAAGGGAAAGAATCTATTTACTCTATCAAAAAGTGCCGGATGATTTGGTGGCAGAGAAAAAAGTTTTTAAAGCACTCTATGAGAGCTACCAAAGTTTTAGCCTATATAATAATTTTAAAAGAATGTTTACCTTTTTTGCGCACAACGGTCCCATTATGGCATACAAACGAAGAAACGCCTTTAGAAGGTGGTTGTTCTGTTTAAAGATGTTTGTGAAAATTGAATAAGACTATCCGTTCAATTCTTTTTCATTCTTCCACCAACG
>CAIZMD010000340.1 GCA_903933995.1 uncultured Bacteroidota bacterium | reverse complement strand
TTGATACCAGCAATCAGGTGTTTGCGCCATTGCTTTGGTGTAGCTGGATCAATATAATAGATGATTGGTTTCTTTGGTTCTACCAATTCACCCTTCATCCATTTTTCCCATTCGCCATCTTTTGGCTCTAAGCGCCAACGAACAGCAAATGCTACGTTTTCTACTTCTTGTTGTTCATCGCTATAGCGTACAAAATCATCTGTAAAGAATCCAACCCTGCGGTCTGCTATTCTGCGTGCCATTGGAGTCTTTGGTAAAAGCAACAAAGAGGTGTTTAATTCTAAGGTTACAGCACCTGCATCGCTTGCTGCAGGAATACCAGCACCTTGTGGGCCTGCTGGTCCTAGTGTTAAGCCACCTAAAGCAGATCCAGAACTATAAGTTTTTACTGTTCTGATTTCTGTGTTAATAGGATAAGTGCTGATCTTGCTGATAAAAGTTCTATCAGAAGCCAATGCAGTTAAACGGTACTGGGTTTTGAATCTTGGATTAATACCCAATGCCTGATTGTCTCCCTTAAATAAATCGGTTACATCTATCACCACACCAGATGAATCTTTGCTAAATGCGGCAATAGGAAATGAAGCTGCAATAGCATTCACATTTGAATTGGTTACCGCTTTGTAAATATCCTGATTGGCATCAGCAGTATTTACTAAAGTGATAGTGCGCAGCAATACCGTATTGCTTGGTCCTTTTTCAAAAGCAACGGTTTGTTGATTGGCAATTTCACCGCCATAACCAGCTCCTGCAGGCACTTTGGCAAAACGAGAAACGGCCAAAATTTCTCTTCCAAGAATGGAATCGGCAATTTCAAAATAATATTTGTCTTCAATTTTATGAACCGTGAAAAGCCCTTTTTTGGTAATTGCTTTTTCAGTAATTACGTCTTTATAAGGTCTTGGCGCCGTTCTTGGAGCACCTGCTCCTCCAAATCCTGGGATTCCGGTAATGGTTGGTGCACCGGTTCCGGGTGTGCCCGGAGTAGGACTAGGTGTTGGATTCTGTGGTCGTTGGGCAAAACTAACAGTTGTTGCCATCAACGCCAGGGATAAAAAAATCCTTCTCATAAGTAGTTTTAAAAAATTAATGATAGAATAAAGATAGGTTTCCGGCCTGTTCAACATTCAAAAACAAGAAACGTTTGGATAAATGGTAATTTAACTAAAATAAATCGGTGAAATGCTGAACTGCCGCTAGTTCAAAGATTTTTTGGCTAAAATCCAGCCAGAGCTGAAAAAAAACAAAAAAGATTCGCCCGTTCTTGTTTTCTGTTTCAATAAAATACCTAATTTGTAAGCCCTAATAAAAAATGTCTGAAAGGTTTTGTTTTTTCAAAACATTTTTTATGTAGCATTGCGAAATCAATTTTTAAATCAACTGTAATTTTTAAAACCAAAAATCAATTGAATCATGGCTGACATCAAACCAACTGCACCAGCGGCTGCTAAAACCGCAACTTCCGCTCAACCTAAAAAGAGCGGCAACTTGGTTGCAACTATCGCTCCTATTGCCTGTATCGTTCTCGGTTACGTTCTTTGGCGCTTTGTAATCGGTGCCGACGGCAACTTCACTACTCCTGATCCAAATGGTGGTTTTTGGCCTAACCATAAAGGACCTAAAGGTGCAATACCAAAAATGTACGAAGGTGGTATCATTGTACCAATCTTGATCGGATGTTTATTGATTGTGGTTTCTTTTGTAATTGAGCGTCTTTTGACTATCACTAAAGCAAACGGAACTGGTAACATTGCTGAATTTGTACGTTCAGTACAATTTCACCTAGCTAACAAAGACGTTGATAAGGCTCTTGCTGCTTGCGACAAGCAAAAAGGATCTGTAGGTAATGTTATGAAAGCAGGTCTGAAAAAATACAAAGAAATGATTACCAACACTGAATTGGCTACTGAGCAAAAAGTGTTGAATATTCAAAAAGAAGTAGAAGAAGCAACTGCTTTGGAACTTCCTATGTTGGAAAAGAACTTGGTGTTCTTGTCTACTATCGCGTCAGTAGCAACCCTTTTGGGTCTATTGGGTACGGTAATGGGTATGATCCGTTCTTTCTCTAAATTAGGTGATGAAGGTGGTGGAGAAGCTGCTCGTGAATTGTCTCAAGGTATCTCTGAAGCCTTGTATAACACGGCTTTGGGTATTGGTACTTCTGCTGTTGCCATCATCATGTACAACGTGTTTACTACTCGTATTGATGGTATCACTTACGGTATTGACGAATCTGGTTTCACCCTGACTCAAAGCTTTGCTGCTAACTATAAATAATCCTTGATTATTTGTGGAATGCAAACAGTTTTGAATCTAATTAGTGAAATCTTAAATTAATAACAATGGGTAGAGCCAAATTACCACGGAAAAGTACCAATATCGACATGACGGCGATGTGTGACGTGGCGTTCCTTTTGTTGTCATTCTTTATCTTGACAACAAAGTTCAAACCCGCGGAAGCCATTGCAGTAACTACACCTAGTTCTGTTGCAGCAAAAGTTGCTGAAACCAAGGACATTGTGTTGATTACTATCGACAAAGACGGTAAGGTTTTCATTTCCATGGACGATGAATCTAAAAAAGAGGTCATCGCTAACACGCTGAATACCACCAAAAACCTGAACCTAGACGTTCAAAAGTTCAAGAAAGCAGGTTTCTTTGGTGCACCATTTAGCGGGCTGTCTGCTTTTCTTGCAATTCCTGAGGAAGGACGCAAGGGAAATGCCTTACCAGGTATTCCTTGTAAAGATTCTTCAAACAATGAAGTTTCCACTTGGATGGGCTTAGTTCTTAGCGCTTACGCTGGACAGAAAGCAAACATTCAATTGAAAGGCGATAACGCCTCTAAATATCCAGCTTTCAAGAATGTGATTGATGCATTTAAAAAGAATGATATTTTGAAATTTCAGATGATTACTAATCCAGAAAGCGTACCAGTAGGTACAGAATTATGGAAAAGTGCAATGAAGGGTGAGAAAAGGACAGAATAAGGAACAGAAGTAAACAAGATTATTCAAAAAAATAAATTCTTCCGACATGGCAGAAATGGATACCTCGAGTGGCGGTGGTCATAAAAAAGGACCTGGGGTCAAGAAGAGTAAAAAGCTAAGTACCCGTGTGGATCTTACACCAATGGTGGATCTAGGGTTCCTGTTGATTACTTTCTTCATCTTCACCACCACCATGAGTCAGCCTACAGCTATGAAACTCTACTTGCCCAAAGATGCGGACAAGCCTGAGGATCAGAACAAGGCCAAAGAATCGGGTGTTATTACCATCCTTTTAGGAAAAGACGATAACGTTTTTTACTATGAAGGTCAATTGGACAATAGCGCATCAAACTTTAAATCCACAACTTTCAAAGAAATTCGCAATGTGATTTTGGATAAGAAAGCTCGTACTCCTGAAAAGGATTTAGTGGTGGTGTTAAAACCATCTGAAGAGTGTACTTACCGTAACGTTGTGGATATTCTAGATGAGATGGCCATTAATGTTTGTAAGCGTTATGCACTGGTGGATATTTCATCAGTTGAAGCACAATTGGTGAAGGTATCTGAAGCAGCAGGCGCAGCTGCCCCAGCAAAATAAACAATTGGAATATTACCAATAAAGACACTGAATCATGGATGTAAACCAAATTTTAAAAGCCGATATCCTCGATATCATTTTCGAGGGTAGAAACAAGGCATATGGCGCTTATGACCTGCGCAAAACCTATAGCAAGCGTATTACTTTCGCTTTGATAGGAACTGTTGCGGTTTGCCTATTGCTGATACTGGGGTCGGTGTTAGCTAATTCTTCTAAGAAAAAAGCTGTTGAAGTGATTGCTCAGGACGTAAATCTTGAGAACATGAAACAGGAGGAGAAGAAGCCAGAGCCACCTCCACCACCTCCACCACCAAAGCAAGAACCGCCTAAAGTGGAAATCACCAAATTCACCCCTCCCAAGATTGTGAAGGATGAAGAAGTGAAGGAAAAGGATGAAATCAAAGAAGTAGAAAAACTGGAAGATACCAAGATTGGTACCGTAAACCAGGAAGGTACAAAAGACGAAGGTATTGTTGCGCCTCCTGTTGAATCTGGTACTGGTAAAGTGGAAGCTCCTAAGCAAGAAGAAGACTACGATAAAGTATTTACTGTAGTACAAATTCCTGCTGAGTTCCCCGGTGGTTTGCCAGCTTGGACTAAGTATTTGGAGCGCAACTTGAACAGGGATTTACCTGTAAACAATGGTGCACCTCCCGGAAAATACACAGTTGTGGTATCCTTTATCGTTGACAAGAATGGTGGAATCTCTGAAGTTTCAGCCGAGAATGATCCCGGTTATGGTACCAAAGAAGAAGCTGTTCGTGTTATCAAAAAAGGTCCATCATGGAAGGCTGCGGTTCAAAACGGTAGAAACGTAATCTATCGTCACAAACAAAGCATCACTTTCCAAGTATCTGAAGAATAATTTCTTTCCGATAATTTTTAAAGCCTCGCTCTTTTGAGCGAGGCTTTTTTATTTTCCTGAAACTCAAGTGTAGCAAGGATTTCAAAGCTGAGCCTCTGATAATTTATGTTTTGTTTTATGGAAATATTTGTATTCCTCCATCACATTGAAAACGACCGTTATGGAAAAAATGCAAATCCTTCAAGCGGAACTGCTTGACCTCTTATTTGAGGGCCGAAACAAACATTATGGTGCTTATGACTTGCGTAAGAATTATAACAAGCGCATGGAATATGCATTAATGGGGACCATTCTAATTTGTCTGCTATTTATAGTGGGGAATTTATTGGCCAATCGTGGACGAAATTTTATTCAGCAACAAACCATGGTAGAATTGGTGTTAGATCCTTTTAAAGTAGAAGAAAAAGAAAAGCCAATACCACCAACTCCTCCACAAGAAAGAATAGTTGTTGCCGCAGAGCGATATAATGTACCAGTGATTACGCCCGATCAATTGGTTGCAGAAGAAGATGAAATGAAGCCCGTTGAAGCTTTAGAAAATGTTCAGATAGGTAATGCACATGTAGAGGGAGTAGAAGAGCAGGGCTTGCCTTCAGCGCCAGTGGAAGCTGCTACAGGAACTAGTCAAATTGAAGCCCCTGTATTAGATTATGAAAAAGAATTCAAAACAGTTCAAATTCAAGCCCGTTTTCCTGATGGCCTTGCCGGTTGGACCAAGTTCTTGGAAAAGAACCTCAATAGAGATCTACCCGTGAATAATGGCGCTCCTGCTGGCATTTATACGGTAGTGGTTTCTTTTGTGGTAAATAAAGAAGGCATCATCAGTGAAGTACAAGCTGAAAGTGATCCAGGTTATGGAACTGGTGCTGAAGCAGTTAGGGCTATTAAAAAAGGACCTAATTGGATTCCCGCAGAACAGAATGGTACCAAGGTAGTCTATCGCCAAAGGCAAGCCATTAGCTTTAGGGTTTCCGAAGATGAATAGTTGCCTTGTTAAAGATAGGTTTACCAGTTTGGTCTAACCAAGCCATGAAACGCTATTTTTGCAAAAACAATTCCTTTGTCTTCAAAATTTATAGGTTGGGATGATACCATTGTGGCTCTTGCTACAGCTCCAGGAATAGGTGCTATTGGCGTGATTAGAATCAGCGGTAAACAGACATTCCCTGTGATCAATAGCCTGTTTCCTTCTAAGGATTTAGAAGCACAAGCTTCTCATACAATTCATGTTGGATATTTAAAAGATGGAGAGAATGCTTTGGATGAAGTAGTGCTCTCTTTGTTTAAAGGTCCCAAATCTTATACTGGAGAAGACACTATAGAAATTAGTACGCATGGATCACCTTATATTATTGAAAAAGTAATTCAGGCCATAAATGCTAAGGGAGTACGAATGGCTAAGCCTGGTGAATTTACCCAACGTGCTTTTCTCAATGGGAAACTTGATTTGGCGCAGGCAGAATCTGTGGCTGATTTGATTGCTAGTAATACAGAAGCTAGTAGAAGAACGGCTTTGAATAATATGCGCGGCGGTTTTTCATCGGCCTTGCACCAATTAAGAGAAGAGTTGGTTAAATTTTCTGCACTCATAGAATTGGAATTGGATTTTTCTCAAGAAGACGTGGCATTTGCCGATAGGGATCAGTTGGTTAGACTAATACAATTACTCAGTAGTTCTACTAATCAATTATTGCAATCTTTTCAATTGGGTAATGCCATTAAAAATGGCGTACAAGTGGCCATTATTGGTAAACCCAATGCGGGTAAATCAACACTGTTGAATACGCTCTTAAATGAGAATAGGGCCATAGTAAGCGAATTGGCGGGTACCACCCGCGATACTATTGAAGAAGTGTTGAATATTGATGGCATTCTCTTTAGGTTAATTGATACCGCTGGAATAAGAGAGCATAGTACCGATAGTATTGAAACCATTGGTATTGAAAAGAGTTTTGAAAAAATGCGCGCGGCCGATTTGGTCTTATACTTATTTGATCAAAATGATATTTCATTTAATGAGTTGCAAGAGATGATTTCCGTTTTTGAAAAAGAGCGGATCAAATATTTACTCATTGCCAATAAGTCTGACGCGGCAGAAACCGCTTCTATAGCGGCTTTTAGCCAGGTGCCAGAAATTATTTTTATCTCTGCCAAACAAAGTCAAGGAATAGATGCACTCAAAAAATCATTGGTAAACAAAGCCGTGCACGGCGATTTAAATGCAGAAGCTACCATTGTCACCAATGCGCGTCATCACGATGCTTTAAAGCAACTAGCAGCTTCCTTGAAAGATGTGGCAGATGGTCTTGACATGCATATTACTGGAGATTTGTTGGCACTAGATATTCGCCAGTGTCTGCACTATCTTGGTTTGATTACGGGAGAGATTACCAATGAAGATCAACTAGATTTTATATTTTCTAAGTTCTGTATTGGAAAGTGACCGAGCGCAGCGAGGTCATCCCGCAAAGCGTGATTGCTCCATTAATAAACCGATTCTTCTTTAAGCTAGATATTAATGTATTTTAATCACTATTTTGTGTGTATGAAAAATGCTTACAATTTAACTAGGTGTCTCTTTTTATTTGGATTGATTCTCCTACTTGATGCTTGTAGTAAAAAAGATCAAACTACCACAATAATCGTGCAACCACCATCCGGGGGATTAACTATCAGCCCACCAACAGGTTTTGGCTTTTATGTTGTAGGATATTTTCCTAGTTATAGAGATCCTGCTGCTATTACTGATCAGAAATTTAGGATGTGTAATGTGGTGAATTATGCCTTTGCAAATATTACTGCAACTGGAGGATTAACTGTTGCCAATCCAACTGTATTAACTGCAGTTGCTTCAAAAGCAAAAGCTAATGGCGCAAAAGTTTTCATCAGCATTTCTGGTATTGCTGCTGATTTTAAGAGCATGGCTACCACTTCTACTGGAAGAAATGCATTTGTGAAAAATATTATGCAAATAGTAAGACTCTATGGTATGGATGGGGTAGATGTGGATTGGGAATTTCCTAGAACAGATGATGGCACTGATATAACCTATGCCGCATTTATGAAAGAACTAAGTGATAGTTGTCATACAGGAGCAAAGTATTATCTATCCGCAGCTATTACAGCTGGCAAATATTCAGGTGCCGTTCGTGACGCCATTAATAGCAATTTGTGGACCAATAATACAGTAGACTTTTTTAATATCATGGCTTATGATGATTTTAATACTACTGTTCCTTTTAAACACCATAGTGATTTGGCTTTAGCACAAACCTGTTTGAATTATTGGGTTAATACAAGAGGGATGCCAGCTTCTAAAGCCGTTTTAGGAATTCCAGCATATGGAAGACCCAGTGGAATCACGCAAACAGGAACTGTTTTAACTTATAATAGCATTACAAGTGGATCAGGTTCAGCAATGTCCGATTCTGCGGTAGTTAGTGCCGGCGGTTTTACCAACTATACTATTTATTATAATGGTATACCTACTGTAAAACTAAAAGCAAAACTTGCCCAATCAATGGGTAATGGTATTATGATGTGGGAGAAAGGTCAGGATAGAAATGATGGTTTATCATTGTTAAAAGCAGTATGTGACACCATTGGGAGAGTTTATTAAATAAAATTCAAAATAATATTCATTTCTTGAAACTGAATATTTTATCTTGCTAGCGTAAACCCACTAGCCCCTAATATGTACAAGTTCTGTATTTTGGCATTTCTATGCCTTTTCCATTCTGTTTCTTTTTCCCAAACACCTATTGATATTGCTGAAAACACGGTTAAAGTTTCCTCTCAAACGGATGAAGTGTTTTATTATGGATTTGCAGAAGGTGATCAACTAGTTTTCAATTTTGAAGAAGTAAATGGTAAGGAATTAAAAGAAATTGAAATCATGTTTATGCCTGCTCATTCCATTTATATGGAGTATAAGGCCAAAAAAATAGTCAACAAAACCATACAAATAAGGGAGACTGGGGTCTATAAATTTAGATTCACCAATACCAATATATTTTCTGGTAGGGTATGTAAGTTCAAAATTCAACGCATCCCAGGTAGTGAAGCTACTAGGAAATTCAATTCTACCGTTTATAACCGTACTACTTTAGATACCAGTTATGCAGATGTGCAAGAGCGATTTGCTGTAAAGTCTGATACCAGTTTTCAGGAAGTGTTGAACGATGTTATTACAGTTCATTCCCTTACTAATAGTAGACCAAACAAAGTTGTAAAACCTTTTGCATTACCCAATAATACCATTGCATGGGCTTACTATATAGGTGTAGGAGAAGAAGGTGAAAATATGTACCGATACGCTACCAAAGAATTAATGCGAGGTACCAATAATGGTCCTAAGGATTATCAAATTGCTTCTAACCCACTGAAGGCACTGATTTTAGGTTCTTATTCTTATTTGCGCTTACTAGAGAATGGCGAAAAAGTTTTATATCATCTGATGGAAGGAAATAACCCCAACGCTTATTTGGAGGGTAAATCCTATGACTTTATCAAATCTAGAAAGGGGATTAATGATTATGTAAAAATGGATATTGTCAAAAACAATCTTTCTTTTTGTTTGACAAATGAGAGTCTAATATTTCCTATTAATGTAACCATTAAAGTAATGGCTTTAAAGGTAGATGCTGTTTATGACTTGCGCATGGTGCGCAAAATGAATGTCAAGAAAACAGAGGAAATGTATTTGAAAAATTAAGATTAATAGTCATTTATCATTTTATTTTCCAATGAATTTAAAAGTCCTTTCATCGAGAAAATTCGATTAAAAATTTATCCCTATTAAAATTTTTATTTTAAAACCCCACTTAAAAATCACTTCAATGAAACAATTGTTTTCTCTTTTAGCATTTCTATTTATTTTTCAATTAACAAAAGCTCAAGAATTTTTAACACCTCTTGAGACACTTACCGGAAAGGTTCAAGTAACAACTGTTGATGGCAAAACAGTTTATGGAAAACTTACTAGTGTCTCATTTGAAGCCAGAGGCTTAGGTAACTTCAGAGTTAAAGATAGTGCAACAGATGAAGTGATCAAATTTACACCTGAAAATGTGAAGACGCTACAAGTTAAAATGACTTTTAATAACAGGATGGAGACTATTGAAAAACAGTCAATGTTCAAGTTGTTGAAATCTAAAGGGAAAGAAGTCTCTGAAAGAGAGTATATCACTTTTAATCTAGTAACTTATCCAGAAAAAAAGGATAAAATATTGTTATTGCAATTATTAAATCCTGATTTTTCTAGTAAAATCCAAGTATATGAACATAAGGTGGGAGGGAAATCAAGTACATCCATATTAGGTATAGAAACCGAATTAAATGAAGCCACAAGTTTTATTATAGTAATTAATGGCGTTTCTTCCTTTGTTGAAAAGAAAAAGTATAAAACAGATTATTTTGACAAAATTTTTGCTAGCTGTCCTGAGTTAATGGCAATGCCTGAAAAAGAGGTTAGTTTTTCGGATTTTGCAAAACATGTAAGCATTTTTGAAAAATGTAAATAGAA
>CAIZMD010000339.1 GCA_903933995.1 uncultured Bacteroidota bacterium | reverse complement strand
ATGATTCTAAAGTAAAGTTTGTTAGTGTTTCTAAATTGCAACAAAACCCTAAATGGTTTTTCAGGAATATTTACCCTTTCTGTTTGGGTATTAATACTAACAGAAAGGATGGATTTTTTTAGAGACGCTATTTCAAATTTGGTCGGATATTCTTTACCAAATTTGCTTTCCACTGTGTCAATGATTTTCATTGTAGCAAGATATTTCCATCTTTTGCTACTGTCATAATTTGGTAAATAGCTTGCAGCCTCCTCGGCATATTTTAAAGCCAATACATACCATGCTTTAGCAGCAACAGGAACGTCAGCTAAATGAGTGGTAATAAATTGGATGGCCTCTAACTGTGCAGATTCTTTTTGAGCAATATTGCAATTTTGATACACCCAATTAATTCGCTCTAAGTCAACATCTACTAGTGCTGAGGGTTCTTTGTCTATTAAATGCGCGTGAATCAATTGTTGGAAAATCCGTAAGCTGATCCAGTAATGAGAATTACTATCAGTGGTGCTGAATTTTGCTTTGCTAAATACTTCATAATTACCAAGTGCCTTAGGATCTTGAATGGAATATGGCTCCAAAGGTTGGTTAATTCTACCTTCTTGAGATTTAAAAAAGTCCAAAGCCTCGTGTGCAATTAGATCAAACAGGGTAGGTCTTAATTCTCTAGCATTCCCTTTTTGAATCAAGGGTTCAAGTTCGTTCAAATTGGTTTGAATAAGCTTATTAGATGGTTGTATTGAAAATAGATACGCTGTTTGGATTTTTGTAAATAAGTCTGTAATTGCCCAGGTTTGAATGTCTTTTTTATTAGGTTCCTTACTAGCCGTTCTGCCATAGATTTTGGATCTATTTCTGTTAAAATAATTGCGCAACTCTTTGGCAATCATTAAATGGTATATAGACTGGAAAATGCTGTCTTTGTTACTTGCTAATTTTGTCTCCAGTGTTTTTACTCTTTGATTAATATCCGTTTCACTAACCTTGTCTTCCAGTTTCAATTGATACACCAGAGTTTTCAATTGCTGTATCTGATTGCCAGTTTGAATAGTTTGAGCTTCCAATTGTTTCACTTTAGCTAAAGCAGACTTGGTCAGGTTCAAGTTGATCAAACTATCTATCTCTTTCCATTGCTTGTTATATTCCAATGCTGGAGCCTGGGCAGAAAGCCATACGGATACCAACAAACATCCCATTCCTATAATCAGTCTTTTTAAAAGCATAGTTTCTATTTTTCCACTGGCAATTATGATGCAAATCTCTTAGTCTTTGCACAAACGAAAATACCCATTAACATTCTCTTATGGGTATGCAATAAAAAATCCCGGTCTTTTGGACCGGGATCAATATTCAAAAGTTTGAAGCTTATTTTTTCAAAGCAGCTGCCATGGTAATACCAATATCAGCTGGGCTAGCTACCACTTCAATACCACATTCTGCCATAATCTTCATTTTGGCTTCTGCAGTATCATCGGCTCCGCCAATAATAGCTCCTGCGTGACCCATACGGCGTCCGGGAGGCGCTGTTTGACCAGCAATGAATCCTACTACAGGTTTGGTTTTATTGTCTTTGATCCAACGGGCTGCATCGGCTTCCATGCTGCCGCCAATCTCACCAATCATGATGAT
>CAIZMD010000338.1 GCA_903933995.1 uncultured Bacteroidota bacterium | reverse complement strand
GATTTGGTTTTCATGCTTATAAAGTTAAATTAATACTTTTATTTAAAAGTTGTCCATTTGGACTACTTTTGTTTTATTACATTGCGACAGCTGGATTTACACAAAAGACCCCTAAACTTGAAATTGAAAAGGCTTTAAAAATTATGGAGGAGTATTATGAAAACAAAAGCGAATACTAAAACACTTTCCAGTTTAGTTGACGAGCAATATGGCAAAAAAGGTTCTCTCAAAAGAGAAAAATTTGAAAAAGGATATCAAAGCTTTAAACTTGGTGCATTGCTATTAGAAGCAAGATTAGAGAAAGGAATGACTCAAGAGCAGCTTGCTGATAAATGTGGAACCAATAAAGCCTATATTTCAAAAGTTGAAAATGATATAAAAGATGTTCGTATTTCAACTTTGCAAAAAATTATTGAAGTAGGGTTGGGGGGTAAGTTGAATTTATCAGTAACTCTTTAAAAACTAGTTTGACCATAGAGCCTTAGATAAAAGCCCTCTTTGACCATCGCGCCAGCAAGTAAACCCGAACCCAAGCAGGTCATTTACTGAGATTGAACCGAAGTTGATGCGGGTGTAGGGGGATTTAGCCATTTACCTTGTACTTTGAACAAAAACATTAAAAAATCGTTACATAGGTTTTTGAATTTACCCATACTTTTAATGAAAAATTGAAACTAATGAAACCAATACTGAATCAATCACTTTTTATATCAATCTTACTCTTAACCCAATTGGGTAATATGCAAAAATTGATGGCCCAAGAAAAAGCGGGCTTTAAAAAAAACAATATCACAGCTATTGATTCCAATTATTTTTCCAAGGATAGACTAAAAGGAAGGGTGATCATCATTACCGGTGGTGCAAGAGGTATTGGACGCGCTACTGCAATTAGGGCATCCCGTGAAGGCGCTTCTGTTGTGATTGCCGATTGGTTACCTCAAGGTGAAGCAACTGCCCAAACTATTAGAAAAGAAGGTGGCAAAGCCCTTTTTGTAAAAACAGATATTAGAAGTACTGCAGACTGCAACAACCTGGTGACTCAAGCGGTACTCAAATTTGGGAAAATTGATTTGGCTCTTTTAAATGCAGGAGTCATGGATGGTACTTTCTCTGGTGATGCTTTTGATTATGATAAGCAAAAAGAATTGTTGCCAACTGCTGTTGATGCAGCATCGGACAAATATTGGGACAATGTGATAGACATTAACGTTACTGGTACTTTTAAATCTATGCGTTCTGTACTTCAACAATTGCTAAAGCAAGGTAATGGCGGAGCTATTGTAACAGTCGGGTCCATTGCAGGTCTTACCGGTTTAGCTGGAAACCCAGCCTATGTAGCCAGTAAACACGCCGTTAATGGTCTAACCAGAAGTGCTGCCATTGATTACGCTCCTTATGGCATAAGAGTCAACTCTGTAAATATGGCTGCTACAGAAACACCCATGACAGATAAGGCTTTTGAATTTGTAAAAGAAGTGAAAAAACGTGGTATCACTGGAATGGGTGGAGCAAAAACAGAAAGTCTATTAATGATGAACGATACAAAGCATCGCATGGCAACTGTATGGGAGCAAGCGGCTGTGATACTTTTCTTGCTTTCTGATGAAGCATCTAATTTAACCGGAGCCCTTTATCCTACAGATGGTGGTTGGACAGCTTATTAATTGGTGAATAAACCCTATGAAATTTTTCAAGCTTTTTGTTGGTTGCATTTTTCTATTGAGCTCAAATAACATTTTTGCTCAGGTAAGTAATGCATTTTATGAAGGTGAGCGTATTACCAATGTGGTGTATGTTTTTCAAAACAAATTATCAGATACCATAGCGCAGAAAAATTTGGAGCAAACCGTTAAACGGGCATTTCCCATTTTTCCACAGTCTTCGGTTCGTACCATTTTATTAGAAGCCTATACCAATAAAGTGCGCAAACTACAAGAAGTAGCATCTGCCCAATATGAAATTCAACCATCTCAAATAGGTGGAATTAATATTACGCTCACTGTTGAGGTTAGTGAAATTGCAAAAGAGAAAAAAGAGAAAACTGGTTTGTTCATGGGGGAAAAAGATTTTCCCATTCTCTATCAGGATAATAAGTCTTTACTGACTACTAAAATAGCAATGGCAGAAATGCTATACACCAACAATAATGCTTGGTACGGTAGAGATGATGCCATGCTCAATGGAAACCCATTGGCCAATAACCCAGTAGGAAAGGGGTTTACAGGTTGGGTAGAGGGATGGATCTCTGGTGGTTTGTATGGCATTACAACCCTTTCTGCCAAAAAGAATAGGTATCTCTATGGTGGCCTCAGTTATATTGCAAGTGGTTCAGCGGGAAGAGAACTTTTTACCAGCGAATCAAGGGCATACGGAGCTGTGGAAGACGCTTTTCTTGGTTTCATGGGTACTAATGCTTCTACATCTGGTAATCGTTTCACCTATAACCTCTCATTTGGTAGGCAACAGTTCTCGGTTGGCAATGGATTTATCATTCGCAATACTGCTTCCAATGGAGACAATCGTGCAGCATTACAATTAAATCCTCGTTGGGCTGCAGATTATCTTGGTCTTGCTGCTATTAAATACAACAACTTACTCTTACAAGTTTTTCAACTTGATCCTAATGAACTGAGCATAGTTGATTCCAAAACGGTGATTAGGGGATTCAATGCTGAATGGGGTGATGGTTATGCGCATCAAGTTGGTATCATGATGTTAGATGTTCCCAAATCCAACTTCAACTACTATACGCCTGCTGGTGCAGTATTGGGAAGAAATGGGTTAAAGTTGTACAACCTTCGTTATTACGCAAACAGACCACCCAATACACCTGGTTTGTTTTTCAAAGGAGAAATTGGTTATGAAACAAATTCAAATTTTAATATGTCTGCCTTTGCAGGATATACTGAATTTGGTTGGAGTTTTGCCAAGCAAAAGGGAGCTCCAACTTTGCGATACAGGTATGCCTATTTTTCAGGAGATAATCCCAATACAGAACAATATGAACGATGGGATCCCTTACTTTCAGGTGGCAACGGAGAGGAATGGGTAATTGGTGCCAACCATTTTAAAATTGTTCAAAATAGCAATATCACTGTTCACCAATTACAAGCTAATATTAGACCCGTTCCAAAAATTGAATTGGTTCCTCAAGCTATTTACATGTATGCTTCCAATAACAATAATATTGGTGGCAACCCTGCATTGAGTACCATGACTAAAAAAGAATATGGATCTGAATTCAATATCACAGTAAAGTATTTTCAAAACAGACGATGGTATTGGCATGGACATATAGCGTATACCATTCCTGGGGCAGGTGTTCAAAATGCATTGAATAATAATGCAAAACCTTGGTTAAGTGCTATGCTTTTCTTTAGATATGGATTCTAGTTATTTCTCTTGATTTTTAAGATTGGATTTTTGAAATTGATATCGCGCCAGCAATTAGACCCACTAAATCCTTTTAAAGTAAAACACTTAAATTTAGCTTCTAAACTTGCTATGGGAAAAAGATTTAAATACTGTAATACTTTGCTCTCAACTCCAACTGGAGTGATATTTTTTGTAATGATCTTTTTTCCAATTCAGCATCTCTCAGCACAAACTAAATCTAAGCCAACAGATGTGTTCGGGATCTCTCAATTCTACCATACTAAACCGGGCACTAGGGAATGGACTTCAATACATTGGAATAACGGCGTTGACCGAATCATTAAATATACTCCAGACCCTTACGACCCAACTGATTGGACGGAAGATCATAGTGGAAGTACAGAAGGATTTCATATTGATGGGAAAGGTGCAATGATGATGTCAGGGGGGAGTCCTCGGTTTCATATAAATTCTATGCGCACTACAAAGGTTAGTGAGCAATTTTTCTTAAACACAGAATTTACTGCATACTATAGAAGAATTGGCAATTCTGGACCTACTTATGGAGGGATGGTTGTTGGTGCTAGAACTGGTCCGCTGGGTCATGCTTCTTCTCAGGGTAACGATTGTGATGCTTCTACCTATTATTGTAGATTTCGTCACGACGGGAAATGGGACTTTGAAAAAGAGCTAAAGCATCCTACTAGCGATTATTGGTCGGGCTCAGGATTCCACACCCAAGATCCTTTGTGGAATAGTAATCCATTGCCTCCCAACAAATGGATTGGGATGAAGTACATTATTTACAATATAGAGAATAATACCAAAGTAAAAATGGAGGTTTATATTGATTCTGTTTCTAATGGTAATCCAAAAAATGGTGGTACATGGGTTAAAGTTGGTGAGGTAGTTGATCAAGGCAATTGGCCTGTTCAATCTTTAGCAATAACTGGTTGTAGCTATGCCGATCCCAAAAAAATTATATTAGTTGGTCACGGAACCTTTCTCATGAGAACGGATGGCGATCAGGCGGAATATAAGATGGTATCGATTCGTGAAATAGATGTAAATTCTCCTACTTTGTTTAAATAAAGACTATTATGGAGAAGCTGCAAGCGCTGTGAAAACTTGTAGTTAAGACTTCAAAAGCATTTTTTTCTAAAGTATATTGTAATACGATTTTCAGTTTTAATATTCCTATTTTTTAATACGCTTAAACCACAAATTGCATTTATTAAAACCCCAATACTGGTAGCCATTCTAAAAAAAACCAAAAACATACAACAGACGAAAAATGAAGTTTAGATTTTCACTTTTTTTACTTTTAATAGCTTTAAAAACATTTTCTCAAAATGATGGTTTGAAAAAATTGAATTTTAGCGCCTATGGTGAATTGTATTATAGTTATGATTTTTCAAATCCTCAAAACCATGAAAAGTCAAATTTCCTTTACAATCATAAACGGCACAATGAATTAAATGCTAATCTAATTTTATTAAAAGCAAACTATCTAGATAAAAATTACAGAGCCAACCTTGGACTAATGGCAGGAAATTATGCTCTGTACAACCTGAGTTCTGAACCAACCTGGGCTCAATTCATATATGAAGCAAATATTGGTGTTAAACTATCACAAAAACAAAATATATGGTTAGACGCTGGAATTATGCCTTCACATATTGGTTTTGAAAGTGCTGTAAGTGCCGACTGTTGGACATTGACTAGAAGTTTACTTGCAGAAAACTCACCTTATTATGAAACAGGCATTAAATTAAGCTACACTTCAAAAAATGAAAAATTAAACCTATCAGCTTTATATCTAAATGGTTGGCAAAAAATTAGCAAACCAAATTACATTCAAAAACCTTCATTTGGAACACAAATAAACTATAAGCTGTCTAAAAAATTACTTCTTAATTACAGCACATTTTTTGGTACCGACAAACCTGATAGTATTAATGCTATTAGACAATTTCATAACTTTTACTTGCAATACGAACCCACCAATAAGTTTGGAATTATTGCAGGTTTTGACATTGGAAGGGATAAATTTAATCCAACTACTTATGGAACTTGGTACTCGCCAGTTTTAATAATCAAGCAAAGTATAAACGAAAAAACAAGAATTGCAATTCGAGGAGAATACTATAGTGACCCAAAACAAATTATTATTACTACAGGTACAACAAATGGCTTTCAAACTTTTGGATTTTCTTCCAATCTTGACTATGATCTAAATGACAAAATAAAATGTAGAATTGAAGGAAAAATGTTTCAGTCAAAAGACAAAATATTTGTAAATGAAATTAATAACTATTCAATTACGACAAATATGACTATCAAACTTTGAAAAAGAATAAACAGTTCTCTCTCATTGACTATCGCGCCAGCCAATCCCTCTTCTCTCAAATAATGCCTATTACCTGCTACACGATGATCAAGAACCCGTTGGATATCTGAAACTGCTACTAAAGCAATTAATACTAAAGCGTAAATGATGTAACTCTTTTGAAGGTCTTTGTAATGCTTGCCACTGATAGGTGCTGCAGCTTTGTACAGATATATGTACAAGTGAACTAAAGCACCATCTAATGAGTTTTATAACATCAACGTCAGCTAATACCCCAGTAAACATTTTTTATCAGGAATATGGATCAGGTAAGCCTGTAATCTTTATTCATGGTTGGCCGTTGAACCATGAAATGTGGGAATACCAATTGGCAGAACTTCCCAAACACCATTTGCGT
This sequence comes from uncultured Bacteroidota bacterium, assembly GCA_903933995.1. GTDB lineage: Bacteria > Bacteroidota > Bacteroidia > Chitinophagales > Chitinophagaceae > Sediminibacterium. The sequence goes on along the minus strand of CAIZMD010000338.1, from coordinate 5,161 downwards.
TGTATTGCTTATGACCGTAGAGGGTTTGGTAAGTCTGATAGACCTTGGGAGAGTTATGATTACAACACCCTTGCAGATGATTTAAACGATTTGATAGTACATCTAAATCTATCATCCGTTGTCCTTGTTGGCTTTTCTATGGGTGGTGGTGAAATTGCCCGATACATAGGTAAATATGGCGAAGACAAAATTGAGAAGGTTGTTCTCATTAGCTCTGTAACGCCTTATCTGCTTAAAGCAGCTGATAATACCGAAGGAGTAGAAAAGGAAATATTTGACAGCATGATTGATCAAATTTCTGAAGATCGCCCGGCATTTTTAATTGAATTTGGACAAGATTTTTACGGATTCTCTATGATTAATCAACCCGTAAGCAATGCATTATTACAGTGGAATCAAATCTTATGCTTAAACAGTTCTGCTAAAGCAACGGTTGATTGTGTACGTTCATTCTCAGAAACGGATTTCAGGGAAGACGTAAAAAAAATAACGGTGCCTGTATTAATCATTCATGGCGATGCCGATAAAACTGTTCCCATTAATATATCGGGAAATAAAACAGCAGCCTTAGTTCCCCATGCCAAATACCTTGTCTATGCAAATGCGCCGCATGGTTTGTTTATCACAGAAAAAGAACAACTAAATGCTGATTTACTCAGTTTTATCAGTGCTGATGATGCTGTTTTTCCAATTGACAAACAATATGATTCAAATCTTAAATGGAGTTAGTGAATTAAGCCATCCGTTTTAATTTGATTTGATTAACTTTCAATTGGCATCGCGCCAGCTGAAATGACTTAACCAAATCAAAACGTACCAAGTTTGTTTTTCATGAAACGCATCCTATACATAGTCCTAATCCTGCTTAGTGTTCAAACCTATGCCCAAAATTATACCATCCCTGATAGCGTTAAACGCATTCTATTTCTAGGAAACAGCATCACCTACAACGGCAAATACATTTCCTTTATTGACGCTTATCTAACGGTGAAATATCCCCAAAGAAATTTTGAAATTATTAACCTGGGACTGCCCAGTGAAACGGTTTCTGGATTGTCTGAACCCAATCATGCTGGTGGAAAGTTTCCACGTCCGGTTTTACAGGAGCGATTAGAAAGAGCATTGACCAACATTAAACCCGATTTGATTTTTGCCTGTTACGGTATGAACGATGGCATTTATCTGCCATTTGATGATGATCGTTTTCAAAAGTTCAAAGACGGTATTAAACAGTTGCATGAGCAGGTGCTTGCCACTGGTGCACCCATTGTTCATATTACTCCACCCGTCTATGATCCAAGAAAAGGGGAAGCTTATGCCAATGTGCTGGATCTCTATTCAGATTGGCTTATCAGTTCTAGGTATTCCATGAAATGGGATGTCTTAGACCTTCATGGCCCCATGAAAAAATTCTTAGAAGACCGCCGCTTGGTTGATACTGCTTTTCTATTTGCCAAAGACGGTGTTCATCCCAATGACCTAGATTGGCCACAAAAGACCTGGGATGAAAGAGGGGCTTCCTTTGAAGGATGCGCTATTGAGTAGGGATGCCATTAATCTGAAAATACAAGCATTGCTGAAAGAGTAGATACAATGCTAAATCCCTAAATTGTTCCACAATTACCCATGGAAATCAAAGACATTTTACCTAGCCCTTCCTTGTCAGACTATGTCAAGTGCTTTAGAGTTGTACATATTCATCCCTCAAAAGAGATTCCTAGATTTTCAAAATTTTATGTACCCAAACCTGAAATGGTCTTGCATTGCGTTGTTAAAGGGGCGCAAGAAATCAAACCTACTGGTGAAACTTCTACGGAATTGAACCATAGATGTTTTATTTCAGGACAACAATTACAACCCTTTATATTTAGCGGTTCTGGTGAGATTTTCAATTTTCAAATTGTGTTCAAGCCAACGGCCTTTTATAAACTTACTGGAATACCCAATAGTCATCTAGCAAACAACTTTATTGATGCGCATTTCATTTTTGGAAATTGGATTAAAACCTATATTGATCAGTTGGAACATGCCCAATCAAGAGATGCAATGGTTAAAATTGGGGAATCATTCATACTTCAGTTAGTGCTAAAGTCAAAAATTAGTGACTTGAGAATAGATGAGATTTTCAAGAAAAGACTTCCTGAGCTAACAAATGTAACAGTTCAAAAATTGGCTAAAGAATACCATCTCAGCGAAAAACAATTCAAAAGAAATTTCATTGAAAAAATAGGGGTCAATCCCAAAATGTATTTGAATATTATGAGATTCCATAAGGCTTATAATATTAAGAATGCCAACCCGCAATGGGATTGGCTAAAAATAGCAGTGGAATCTGGTTATTATGACTATCAGCACCTTTCTAAGGAATACCTATTATTTACCAATTACACGCCGGTGATGTTCCATCAGCAAATTGAACCAAAATCTCCTGAAATGCTCTTGGGTGTTGCAAAGCAAATTTATGACCATCGATTTAAAGAGCTAGTCTTGTTTTAAGAAAGTCCTTTTTTTACCAATAAGCAAAGTACTAGTTGGCTCATTTTTGTAAAAAATAGGAACATGAAACTTAAATTGTTAATTATAATTCAATTTGCTATGCTAAGTTTAGTTGATGGTCAAACTAATAAGACCATTATTTTGGTACACGGTGCAGGACATGGCGCCTGGTGTTGGACCAAAATCATCCCAATATTAAGCGATCAAAAAATCAATGCGGTAGCAATTGATTTACCTAGTCACGGCAATGATACTTCAAAGTTGTTTACTCAAACTTTGATGGATGATGCGGAAGCTGTAAAAAAAGCGGCCAATGCTGTTGAAGGAAAAGTAATCCTTGTAGGACATTCAAGTGGGGGAGTTGTTATTGCACAAGCTGCTGAATTACTTGGATCAAGCAAAGTTGATAAACTGATTTTTCTAGACGCATTTATGCCACAAAATGGGCAGTCTGTTAGGGAATTGGCAGCACAAGCTATGAAAAATAGTAAAGTGGTAGCTATGGACAATGCTACTCCCGTCATGCTGTTTACTGCTAATTTTCAAGCATTTCAGTGGAATCCTGCAATTGTGGAAACACATTTTTTTCATGACTGCAGCAAAGAAGATCAGGCTTTTGCAAAAGCAAAGTTAACTTGGCAAGCAACTGCTACCAATGGAACACCAGTTCAGGTATCAGATAATATTTATGGAAAAATGCCAAAGTACTATATTCTTTGCACAGAGGCTAAGGATTTAGACAAATCTAGTATTGCCCATAATGTTTCTATTAAAAAGTTGTACCAACTTCCCAGCAGTCATTCGCCATTTTTCTCTATGCCAACTAAATTAGCGGACATCTTGGTAGAAATTTATCATCAGAAGTAAGGGTTTGAAATTTAAATGGTTTTACTAAACAGTAATTCTTTACACGCAGTTCAGTAATAATTCATTTTCTGTTTTTGACTATATTTAAGTGTCTTTCACAAACTTCTATATCTCAAAAAAATGAAAAATATCAGTTTCCTATTACTATTTTTCTTTCTGCCCTTTTGCTCCTTTAGCCAATCAGATTCAACTGAATTTGATCCCAAAAAATGGGAGCCACCATATAGTTTGGAAATTCCAACAGGATGGGAAGTTGAACGATTCCCAATCCCAATTTCTTTTGCACCTAAGATTTTGTACAAGGGAGTAGAGGATATTAGATTTACCCCTGGTTGGAGTAAGCCAGCAACTGCAGAGTATTGGAGTTATGCTTTTTTATGGTATTTAGACGGTAAACAAACCTTAACTGCTAATATCATTGAAACCAATTTAAAGGAATATTATACCGGCCTGATTGCTGTTAATAAAAGAGATGCGTCTTTAACTAATACCACAGAAGTTAGAACCGTTTTCAAACAAGTAGCTACTCAAAAAGCTGATATAAAAACATTTAATGGGTCTATTTATATGCTTGACTATATGTCAAATAAACCCATTGCACTATACTGTAAAGTACATCTAAGATCCTGTGAAGGGCAAGACAAAACCTTTGTTTTTTATGAATTATCACCTAAGGATTATACAGAGAAAGTTTGGCAAAGTTTGGATGGATTGTGGTCTGGGTTTAAGTGCAGACACTAATTTTTATTGATTACTTAGTATTTTCTATTTTGATTAATGAATAACGATGATAGTAGAAAACTATGTAACTTGTCTTTACCATTAACTCATTTTAAGATTTGCTAGAATGAATAGAGACATACTGATAAGATACTTCAGCTCAATATTGCCAATTCCTGCTGAAAGGGCAGCTTTCTTTGCAGATCAGTTTGTACCAATGGAATTTTTAAAAAATGATTTTTTGCTCAAAGAGAATAAAATTTCCAAAGCCACATTTGTTTTAGAAGCTGGTTATATCCGTTCCTACACTTTTGATAATAACGGGGTAGAAGTAACAACAAATATTTTTTCTGCACCTTGTTTTGTAAACGATTTTTTATCATTTTTTAAGCAAAAACCCACTAGTGAAAATTATCAATGTTTAACACCCTGCAAAATTTGGACAATGAGTTATGAAAACGTCCAAAATTGTTTTCATAACTATCCTGAATTTAGAGAGTTAGGAAGAATGATGTTAGTAACTAACTATTCTATTCTTCATGAGAGAATGTTGGGAATGATAAAAGACAGTGCAGAAAATAGGTATTTAAAGCTTTTGAGCAAACATCCCGAAATTTTCCAGAATATCCCTTTGAAAATTATAGCATCCTATTTGGGCATTACAGACACTTCTTTAAGTAGAATTAGAAAAGAAATAGCCGTCAATTAATTTCTTGTCAAATGGCAAGTAGAATCCATCATAGTTTTTAAACATTTGCAATATTCTTTAACTGTTTAAATAAACAACAATGGATATTTTCACAAATTCTGTACCTACTTGGCTTTCAGTTCTATTTTTAATTTGCTTTCTTGTTCCAATTTTTATGATTGTACAAGTTGTAAAAAAAGCGGTTAGTCAACCTGTTTTTGTTAATAAAACAAACGCAAAGAAGCTGCCCACAAGGATATTTCTTTTTTATACTTCTTATTATCTGTATGTAATGTTCATGAGTTTTTCGGGTGTTTTTCAAGTAAATACATTGCCTCCTAGAGTATTGTTGTTTACAGCCATTCCATTGACCTTATTTTATTTTTTATT
>CAIZMD010000337.1 GCA_903933995.1 uncultured Bacteroidota bacterium | reverse complement strand
TCTCTTAATAATTGTTCTGTTTCAATGATAATCTGACGCTGACTCCTGAAAAATTCCGGTTTTAGATTCAAGCTATTGATGGTAATATCTGTATTCATCAATTCGGCGGTATCTGGCAAATTGATGATATGAATATCTGATCTAGCTTCTTGTCCATGACTATCTAATGCTTTTACATAATAGTACAACTCATCCCCGGGCTGCATCTTAAGGGATTGTAAATTAATGGTCAGCAAGATCTCCTTATTCAATTCACCTGGCGCAAACCTGCCAAGGTCTCGCTCCTGGTCTTGAAACTTCACAGCTTCACCTCCCCCACTAGCTACTGTTAACATCAACTTGGTTTGGACTAAACCATAGTCATCACTAATACTGGCTTTTAGGGGCACTTGTAAAGAAGCACCATAGTCAATGGTTTTATAGGCAGCGGGCTCTTTGATTCTAATGACCGGAGGCAGATCATGCACCAATTCTATTGCGTAGTGTTCAGACAAAGTCTTCCCAAATTTAATCTGATATAAACCATTGGTATTGACCTTGGTTTGAAAACGCCATTTGGTATGGGTACTGTCTAAGGGTTTAAATTCTTGAGTAATAGAATCATTGAAACGAATGGCTGGCGCAACCATACTTGCGTCAGTAATGACAACCCACTCAACAGTAGCACCTTCTATGGCATTGATAGCAGGTGCTTCTTGTTCCAATTTTGGTTTACCCGTGTAAGCGGGTGGCTGAATTTGAATATGCATGGACCTGATACCTGCAACTACTAGTTTTGATACAGGTAGTTCCACTGGACTAGCATTTTTGTTTGAATAAGACCAATGGAATAAACTCACTAGCAATAAAGCCATTAAAACAGTTGTTAATATGCCAATCCAAATGCTTAATGCTTTTACAAAAGGATGTTTGGGCTGCAATTGTAAGAATACAGAGGCTATTTTCTGACGCTGCCATTGTTCCAATTGCGTTCCTTGGTCAGTAGATTGAAACAATAAATCAGCACTGTCTTCCAATAAAGGATAGTTAGCATTTAAATAGGCAGCTAGATCCGTCTCTGACAATTTCCATTGTTTTGGAAAAATCAAGATCGCCATCACGGCAAGTAGTTCTAATGCCAGCAACCAAAGATTGGAAATAGGATGCAGGCATTGAATCAATAAGAACAGAAAGGCCAATAGGGTCATGGCTCGTAATAAAAACAATCCCGCTTTTAATAACTGCCATTGTTTAAGCAGCAATTTAATCTGAGTTAAGTGAGTCTGCTCAAGCATGGGTTTTGTTTTTAGTTTGATAAAAAACAATCACCCTTTCAATGAACAACAACACCAACAACAAGCTCCAGATCCAATGACTCATTGGTTGTTGACTAGTGGAAACTGTTGGATTAATTTGCCCCTTTATTGGAATGCTTTGTTCAGGAATTATTTGAACAGGATCCATGGCTACCTGACTAGGATCAAATGGTTTTGAACCCAATAAAAATTCCTGCATCATAGTTGGAAATGCAGGACTCCAAACCAATCCATTCCAATCAGGATGAAAACGCGTATTCATTAGATACTGACCATTCCCCCATTTTTGCAAAACCGGCAGACCAAATCCATCTTCCCAAATCAGTTCTCCCTTTAACTGCATTGGAATGGTTTTATATAAAGGAATCTTTTCTTGATGGCTACCAGTGCTAGCATAGATTTGGGTTTGCACTATTTGTGCATTACCTAATTGATAGGACCAGACATGCTTAGCATTGTTCTTAGGTAAGGGCTTGTCAGACAACCAAAACAACCAATCTTGACCCCCAGGAATTTGAGTAGAATTATTGAACTTAGTTACCAAGATGGTATCTCCCCTAACAGTTTGAATGGCTTTACAAGCGGCCATCAAATAATCGGCGTCAGCTGCATAGCCATCTACCAATATAGCAATTCGAATGCTTTGTTTACGCTGGTTGATTGCTGTATCAACTTGGGTGGGCATGGCATAGGTTTTCCAAACCATGGGTCTATGCAAATCAGGCTTTACCCCTCTATAGTATTGCAATAATTCTGGTGTGTACAAATGCAACTGATAATGAGCTGGCACTTGCTTTTCTAATTGAGTAGCCAAGGCCCAAAGATTGGGAATAGGTGCTGAAGGATTAGCAGAACTTGAATCAGACTTTAGATTTAATTCAGGGAACCCTGTTTCCAAAGCATGTAATTCCATCCCCTGCTGCAACAATGAATCAATGCTTTGCTGGTGCGTCTGATAGGCCATTTTCATGGACGATCTTGGTATCATCACCCATCCCTGATTGCTTTGGCTGGTCTTACTGTTCCAAGAAGGTTGGGCTAAAAACAAGGCTATTAATAAGATAATCAAACACCTTAACAACAATAACCAAATTTCTGTTAGTTGTAGTCTAGAACTTCGCTTGCTGGGCGATGGGTCCATGAAACGTATGCTTCCAACTTCAAGCACTTTTCCTGGCTGCTGGTTCCATAAATGAATGGCAATGGGAATGATAATACCCAATGCAGACCAGAGCCATATAGGATTCATGAACTGCATTAGCGAGCGGATTTATTGCGTTGGTTCAAATAATCCCAAAGCGCTCCGTCTAATGGGTCTTGTATATTCAGTTGATGCAACCTTATTTTTCGGTTCAACAATTCTTTTTTAATGGTCTCCTGATAGGCTGCTCTTTGTTGCAAATAAGCAGATTGCAATGTTCCAGTAATGGGCATTATCAAACCGGTCTCCAAATCTTTTAATCGCTGAAAGCCTTTGAAATTTCCCTGTAGTTCATTGTCACTGACCAATTGAAATACCAAGACCTCATGTTGCAAGGATGACAAGGATTGCAATAGGTCAAGGATCTCATTATCCTCTTGATAAAAATCGGTAATACAGATTAAAAGGGCACGTCTATGCACCCCACTAAAGATCTCTTTATATCCAACAGGGTCAGTAAACACACCTGCTGCTTTTATTTGTTCTAATTGGTGTAGGAATCTAGGTAAGTGCTGACTATCTCTTTTGGCGGGAAGGGAAAACAATTTGCCATCTTGTAACACATCTAATCCAATAGCATCGCCCTGCTTCTGAGCCAACCAACCCAATGAGGCTGCCAAATAACGCGCGTATTCCATTTTACTTATAGCCCCATCTCGATGGTTCATAGAATTACTGGCGTCTACCAAAAATCGAACTTGAATACTGGTTTCAATTTCAGATTCGCGAATATAATACCGGTCTGAACGAGCAAACATTTTCCAGTCAAGAGAACGCAGATCATCACCGGGTTGATAACTACGATACTGACTAAATTCCATCCCCTCACCCTTGATGCTACTTTTATTAAATCCCTCCATAAAACCGTCAATGGTGGTCTTTGCCGCCAAGGGAAGGTCTTTGATAGACAGGAGAATTTTGGGATCAAGTAATTGGCTCATGAATCAATTTAAGACAATGCGTTCTTGGGTCTAGGAATGGCTTCTAACAAATGGCTGGCCACATCATCAGAACTAATGCGTTCTGCTTCTGCTTTAAAATTCATTAAGAGTCTATGTCTCAAAACAGGATGCGCCATGGCATGCAAATCTTCCATAGTAACGGCATACCTTCCTTTAAACAAGGCCCTTGCCTTAGCCGTTAAAATCAATGCCTGACCAGCTCTTGGTCCTGCTCCCCATCTCACCCATTCTTTTACATAATCAATAGTGGTAGTATCTGGTCTAGTTGCTCTAATCAGTTCTGCAACCCAATGCACCAATTCATCCGCAATATGCACTTGACGCACCATTTGTTGCAATGCCACAATTTCTTCTCCATTGACTACCGGATTTACCGTAGCTTTTTTGGAACCAGTTGTGTTACTCAAGATGGCTGTTTCCTCTGCAGCAGTTGGATAACCAATTTTGATATATAATAAGAAACGGTCTAATTGTGCTTCCGGCAATGGATAAGTACCCGATTGTTCAATGGGATTCTGGGTTGCCAAGATAAAAAAGGGTCTGTCTAGTGGATAGGTTTGACCTCCATAAGTAACTTCAAATTCTTGCATTGCTTCTAATAAAGCCGATTGTGTTTTGGGAGGGGTTCTATTGATCTCATCAGCCAACACAATATTGGAAAAAATAGGGCCCTTGTTGAATTTGAAAAAACGCTTTCCAGAACTATGGTCTTCTTCCAGAATCTCTGTACCCACAATATCTGTTGGCATCAAGTCTGGGGTAAACTGAATTCTCCTGAATTTTAAGTGCAGGGCTTGACTCATGGTGCGCACCATTAATGTTTTGGCCAAACCCGGTACCCCTTCTAACAAACAATGACCGCCAGCCAATAAGGCAATAAGCATTTCTTCTAAAATGCTATCCTGACCCACAATCACTTTTTGAATTTCTGTTTTGAGCAAGGAGAGTTTTTGAATCAATTCCTGCAACTGTTTTTCTGATTGCTCCAAAGCGTTCTATTTATTAGATTAAAATGAAATCTGTTATTTCTTTTTGAGAAACAAGGAAATTAGACAGAAATGAAGGAATTTTAAAAAAAAATACACCTGCGGAAGGGCAATGGTCTAAATATCTCATGAAAAGTTCCAAATTTAGTTTCACCAGGTTGCGATATCTCTCAGGAGATTGGGATACGGATGTAAGAATGCCCTCTAATATTCTGAATTCTCTGGTAGAATACACCAGCATTCCTATTGAGCCACAGGAAAAAATTGTAGACCTAAGCAGTCAGGACCTTTTTCAAGCTCCCTTTTGTTATCTCAGTGGCCACAAACTGGTTCAGTTTAATGCCACAGAGAATGCGCATTTTAAAAAATATGTAGAGAATGGTGGCTTTGTATTTGTAGACGATTGTAACCATGACATAGATGGTTTGTTTGCCAAATCATTTGAAGCACAGATGGGGCAAACTTTTGGCGCGGGCCGATTAAAAAAAATCCCCAATACCCATGACCTCTACAAAAGCTTTTTCAAATTTGAAAAAGGACCACCCACCACCGGTTTTGAACTCAATGGCTGGGGCGATGATATAGTGCATGATTACCTCAAAGCCATAGAAATCAATGGCAGAATTGGCGTTCTATATTCAAATAAAGACTATGGTTGTGAGTGGGACTATGATTTTAGAAATAAGCGATTTTTGTCTGAAGACAATACCAAGTTTGGGGTCAATATTATAGCCTATGCCATGGGTTCTTAAACAATAGCACCTGTTGAACCCATTGCACTTGCTGTTAACTCAAAAATCTTATCTGGTTCAAATCCTTTTTCTTGCTGGTGCGATACAAAGAGCACCGATGTTTTGGTTTCCTTTCTAATCTGTTCAATCATCCCAATCACCATGGCGGCACTGGCATCATCCAAACCAGAAGTGGGTTCATCCAAAATGAGTAGTGGCGGGTGTTTGACCATGGCCCTTGCAATTAAAACCATGCGTTGTTGCGCTGCAGGCAAAAACTGAATGGGTTTATTCTTTAGAGATAATAAACCCAAATAATCCAACCATTCTTTTGCCAATCGCAATTGCATTTCAGAAGGCTTAATATAAACCCCAATGCTATCCATACAGCCAGAAACAATCATCAGTTCAATGCTATCCAATCTTGAAAAATGCTGGATCATCACGGGGTTGAAATAGCCAATGTATTGTTTAATATCCCAAACCGTTTCTCCCCCACCCTTTTTCATGCCAAATAAATACAAGTCTTGCCCATAACCTTTGGGATTGTCCCCAGTAATCATGGATAATAAAGTAGACTTACCAGAACCATTAGGCCCCTTGAGTTGCCAGCATTCACTAGCTTGAATGGTCCAATTAATTTGATCCAAAATGGGACGCTCATCATAACTAACACAGAGTTGTTTCATTTGCACCAAGGGACCAACCGGCGATTGAATGGTTTTAAGTGCTCTTGGAATGGGTCTAAAACTATTTTGAGCTAAATGCTGATCTAAGTATTGGTGAAAATTCAATGCTGTGTCAAATGATTGAATAGATTTATCTTGATACCAATAATAAGATTGAATAAAAGGAAGGAGATCTTTTTGTCTTCTGACCAATTGAATCACAGGTTTG
>CAIZMD010000336.1 GCA_903933995.1 uncultured Bacteroidota bacterium | reverse complement strand
TTGCGTTTGGATAGTATTGGTATTAAGGATGATTTTTTTGAATTGGGTGGTAATTCTTTACTAGCCATTCAAATGATGGTTAGGATTGAAAAAGAAAAGGGTAAGCAATTACCACTTGTTTCTGTTTTTGAATATGCCAGCATTGAAAAACTGGCCAAGCTAATTCAAGGTAATCCAACTCCAGAAGCATATCACACGTTGGTAGCGCTGAAAGCCAATGGTAGCAGGCCTCCGCTATTTTTAATACACGGAGACAGTTTAAATGTCTTGAGTTTTGTAGGAATGACTAAATACATTCATCCAGACCAACCCGTTTATGGATTACAACCAAAGGGTATGGATGGTAAGTCTGATCCCATTGATTCTATAGAAGCCATTGCGGCCTATTATAACCAAGCCATTGTGGCTAAATTTCCAGATGGTCCCTATGCTATTGCAGGTTATTCTTTTGGGGGATATGTAGCCGTTGAAATGGCAAAACAGCTCAAGGCAGAAGGACGTCATGTATTAATGATTGGCTTATTTGATACCAACGTCATCAATGCGGAGAATTACTTAACTTGGAGCAAACAATTGCGCAGAAAATTATTGCGTCAAATACCAAAATTCAAATGGATTGCACAGTCCTTTATTGAAAATCCTGCAAAGGCAGTGGGTTATCAGCTTACTAGTTTTAATAACAGATTTAGATCATTTCTTGGTCTTGGTTCCAAGGCAGAATTACCAGAAGTAAATAGTTATTATTTGATGATGGACAAAATTAATGCAGTGCATCATCAAGCATTATTTCAATACAATCTTTCTCCTTTTAATGACAAAGTGGTGCTTTTTAAAGCCCTTGACCGCATTTATTTTGTGGATGATTTTGATTTTCTTGGATGGCGCAAATATGCCCTTACAGGGGTTGAAGTACATAATATTCCTGGTAACCATGATACCATGTTCAAAGAACCCAATTGTCAGATCTTGGCACAGGAAATGGACAAAGCCATGCTGTTGGCCATACATAATGCTACCAAACAATCCAATTGATTTTACTAACTTGGAGATAGATCATTCAAAATGGTTCTATCTGAATTCCAACCAAGCCCCATACTTACCGAATACGTGCGCGTATACCGGATTGTGCAATTCATGTTTGATCATCCTGAAAACATTCCCTTCAAATGCTATCCGCCAAGACCTGAGCACTGTTTGAGTTTTTATCCCCGTGATACTGAAAAAGTGCAATATGCAGACAGTGGAAAATGGCATACCAATTTAAAATCAGTTTTGTTTGGACAGCAACAAGAAGTAACAAATAGATACGTGGGTAAGGATTTCCTAGTGTTTCAAATTGTATTTAGACCAGGGGCATTGTTTAGGCTAACCGGGATTCCTTCACATGAAATCACTAACCAGTCCCTTGATGCAGAAACTGTTTTTCCATCCTATATCAAAGAGGTTAATGAGCAATTATTTCATTCACCTGATTTCAAAACCATGATTCAGGTAGTTGAAAAATT
>CAIZMD010000335.1 GCA_903933995.1 uncultured Bacteroidota bacterium | reverse complement strand
ATCCAGAGGACCTTAATCCTTCACGCGGCATAGCTGGTTCAGACTTGCGTCCATTGACCAATATTCCTTACTGCTGCCTCCCGTAGGAGTCGGGCCCGTGTCTCAGTGCCCGTGTGGCTGATCATGCTCTCACATCAGCTACTGATCGTAGACTTGGTGGGCCGTTACCCCGCCAACTATCTAATCAGCCGCACACCCATCATTAAGCGCCGTAGCTATAATAATCAAATGATGCCATTCAACTATATTACGGGGTATTAATCCAAATTTCTCTGGGCTATCCCCCACTTAAAGGAAGGTTGTGTACGTGTTCCGCACCCGTTTGCCGGTTACCACCCAGTATTGCTACCTGTGCTGTCCCTCGACTTGCATGTATTAAGCCTGCCGCTAGCGTTCATCCTGAGCCAGGATCAAACTCTCCATTGTAAATGTTGTTTGATCTGACTTTAATCTCAAAAATAAATTCGAAAATAAAATCGATTTTAAATTCTATTTGATGCTTAAACCTTACCTGAATAATGACTTACATGTATTCAGATTTCTTCTGTTGCTTCCAAACTTTCAAAGATCTTTTAGGCCTTACTAGCCTCCCTTTTTATCGGGTTGCAAAAGTAATAAACCTTATCATTATCACCAAAAATAATTAGGATTTTATTCCTATTTTTTTTCAGTGAATAACTGCGTGATTTTTTTAAGAACTATCCGCTTTTTTACCGGCGGGTTGCAAAAGTAAGACTGGAATAGTTCCCCACCAAATATTTGGCTTCAATTAGGGCAAAAAAGCCCAAATTATTTTTCAAATTAGCCTCAAAACAAGTCTTAACTAATTGTAATTCAATTAGTTAGTTAGTTGAAAAATAAATTTAAAAAGATTGGAGATTTTTATGCCTGAGGTGTAGGACCGCCAAAATGCATGGGTAGTTCTACTTGCTCCAAGTCTTGAATGCTTCCATTGGCCAGTTCATATCTATCTATATTTTCGGCCAAAGCCTTCATGAGTTTCTTGGCGTGCATGGGTGTTAGGATAATCCTAGACTTTACTTTACTCTTGGGTGTACCAGGCATCACGTTGACAAAGTCTACCACAAATTCTGCGTGGCTATGGGTAATAATGGCTAGGTTGGCATAAGATCCTTCTGCCATTTCTTCACTGATTTCAATATTCAATTGTGCGTTCGGTTGTTGTTCCATGATGCTATTTTGACAAAAGTACCAAAAAAAAAGGGTGCCGGAAACCGGCACCCTTTCAAGATCTATTGGATAATCAGATTAATCTATATCCCAGAATAAACGACTGCTAAATACATTGATACCAGCAGGTACGTTTGCATTTGAACCAGATTCTGTACCAGGGTAGTAAAAACGCACTGGTCTGTCTGTAGTTGTTACACCAGGAGACTGAGGCGTTACAGGCAAGTTAGACTTTCTGTATTCAGTCCAAGCTTCCAAACCACTAAAATTGGCCAATGCTAACCATTTTTGAATAGCAATTGCTTTTAGTTTGTCTGTTGATGCAGCCCAATCAGCATCTACTTTACCACTAGCCAATAATACATTGGCTTGTGCTGTAGCATTGGCTACACCCAAGGTTCTGAATGATTGTCTTACACCTTCTTCATAATAAGACTGTGCTGTACCGGCTAGAGTAACACCAGAAAATCTTTGTTTGGCTTCTGCCAAAGCAAATTGAATTTCAGCAGCAGTCATCATTGTAACTGGACGGTTGAACTGACCTTTTACAAATAAGCTTGGTCCAATATAAGAAGAGGCAGGAGCTGTATATCCTGAGCTAACTGCAAAAGGAACACCTACATAGTTAGCAACTAATTCAGGCTGTGCACTTACACCAGGGTTACCGGTGTTTTCACCACCTTTGGCATAAGCAATACGCTTTAAACGGAAAGTATCGTTGCTAGCAGTTAAAACGTCAAACAAGAACTTGGTTGGTCTTGGATACCTACCCAAGGCGCGAACAGCACCATTGGCATCATATCCCCAACGATCATAGATAGGGTTTAATTTACCAGCTGT
>CAIZMD010000334.1 GCA_903933995.1 uncultured Bacteroidota bacterium | reverse complement strand
GACAACAAGAAATATCAAACCATTCAAAAAGTGATCAAACAATAGGTTATGCGTAAATCCCTATTTACTGGCATATTGGCGTTCTTGGGTTTATCCTTGGTTGCTAATGGTCAAACCAATATTCCTTCTACCCCTTCACTCAGGTTAAGAGCATATGAAAGGGTATTTATCAATGGTGTGGCCCCCTCACCAGTAATGGAAGTGGGTGGTAAGGAAACCAAGGTGAAAGTGATTCCCACTAAACCAGTTTACTATATCTATTTGATTGCAAATAAGGTTCCCTATATCAAAATTGAAAGGGTTTGGGTAAAGCAACAATTGTATACTGCCACTATTACAAGGGTGACTACCAAACCTGTTTTAATTGAAAATGGCAAACAAAAAGACACGTTGGTTAAGTATACGGATGAAGCTGTTTGGCAGATCACCATCAAAGACAAAGTGACCAATGGTACCAAGCCTAAGAAAGATATTGCTGATAAGGTTGCAGCCAATGAATTGGTTTTGCGATTGAATGACAAAACTGGCGCGGTATACACCAGGGTAGCAAAAACATTTACCAAATTAGAGCCCGCCGCTGGTATGTAATGCCAGGCGGGCTTTTCTTCTTCCACCCACGCTTCACTCTTCACTTTTATCTCTTCACTTAGTTTTTATGCCATCGTTTGCGCATAAAATTTGCCCTCCATTAATCAATCTAGTTTACCTTTATTTTCTAAACTCGATTGTATGTTGGAACCATGGCGTACCGGAACGGTTATCAAAATTGAAAATGAAACCAGCTCTACCAGAAGATTTTGGATTCAAGTTCCCGAAATAGCGGAATTTTCTTTTGAACCAGGTCAATTTGTAACCTTAGATTTACCCATTCACGAACAGAAAAATAAACGCTGGAGAAGCTATTCCATTGCTTCAGCTCCAGATGGGACCAATGTATTTGAATTGGTGATTGTTTTATTGGAAGGTGGTCTTGGTACCACATATCTATTCAATGAAGTAAGCGTGGGTACAGAAATCTTACTACGCGGTCCTCAGGGTAAATTCACCCTTCCTGAAGACACAGACAAAGATTTGATTTTGATTTGTACTGGTACAGGTATTGCACCATTTAGATCCATGGTGCACCATATTACCAAACATCACCTAGCTTATCAAAATGTTCATTTGGTATTTGGTTGCAGACATTTTGCAGATGGCTTATACATTAATGAACTAAAGGCCTTGCAAGCGGCCCATCCCCATATTCAATTCCACCCATGTTATTCTAGGGAGGCAGAAGTGCCTGCTGGAACACATAAGGGTTATGTACACCCTGTTTATGAGGCATTAACAGAAAACGGTAA
This sequence comes from uncultured Bacteroidota bacterium, assembly GCA_903933995.1. Classification (GTDB taxonomy): domain Bacteria; phylum Bacteroidota; class Bacteroidia; order Chitinophagales; family Chitinophagaceae; genus Sediminibacterium. Next base: position 510 of record CAIZMD010000334.1, on the reverse strand, counting down.
TCGTCCAGCTAATTTCTATCTCTGCGGATGGAAAAACATGGTTGATGAAGCCAAACAACGCATTCTTGCCATGGGTTATGACAAGAAAGCCATTCACTTAGAATTGTACGGTTAGTATTGACCGGATCCTAATAAAACCAATGTACAGGCTTCCTGGGTTACAATACCAAGGGAGCCTGCTTTTTTTTCTAGATCAGGGTTTTCGGTTCCTGGATTGAAAATAATTCTCTGTGGTTTTAAAGAAAGAATATAATCTTCCATCTGTTCTTGTAATTCTGGATTAATATAGAGGGTAACCGTATCTACCGCACTGATTGCTGGCTTTCCCTCTAAGATTTCCGTGTCCCCAATTTGACCAGACTTTCTTCCAACAGCCACAACCGGGTGACCGTATTTTTTCAATTTTTCAACGGCTAAAAAACTATATCGCTCTGGATTTTCTGATGCTCCAATAACTACTGTCTTTTTCATATTTCAACATTTCTAGGACCCTTTGGAGGAATGGTAAAT
>CAIZMD010000333.1 GCA_903933995.1 uncultured Bacteroidota bacterium | reverse complement strand
TTCACTTCCAATGAAATTAATATTCTAAACAACCTAGATATTAAAAATAAATCACAATTAAAAACGGTCAACGCTATTTAGGCACGGACACCCTCTTCACGCTTCACTCTTCACTCTTCACTTACAATGTATTTAGGTCAATCACAAAACGATATTTAACATCGCTTTTGATCACGCGCTCATAAGCAGCATTAATATCTTTCATGTCTACCATTTCAATATCAGAAACAATATTGTGTTCGGCACAATAGTACAGCATTTCTTGGGTTTCTTTAATTCCCCCAATCATGGAACCAATAATGCCTCTGCGCTTTCCTACTAGTTGAAAGGCTGACACTTTGCTATCATCGGGCGGCAGCCCAACTACCAACATTTTTCCGTTAACGCCCAACAGGTTTAAATACATATTTACGTCATGGGGTGCTGCAACGGTGTTGAGGATAAAGTCAAAACTATTGGCTGCTTTGGCCATGGCTTCCTTGTCTGTAGATAGTAAGAAATGGGTGGCTCCCAGTGATTTTGCATCGGCTTCTTTAGATGGGCTGGTGCTGATCATGGTTACTTCTGCCCCAAAACTGGCAGCAAATTTTACACCCATATGACCCAAGCCTCCCAAACCCAATACGGCTACTTTATGACCCTTGCCTACACCTGCATAACGCAGGGGAGACCAAGTAGTAATACCCGCGCAAAGCAAAGGAGCTACGGCGGCTAATTGTTCTGCTTTAAAATTACCCACGTGCAAGGTATAGTGTTCGTCTACCACAATCTTGTTGGAATAGCCTCCAAAAGTGGGGGTTTTACCATCGCGCTCGTAACCATTATAGGTTCCGGTCATGCCCTCGTCGCAATATTGTTCTAAATCATCCTTGCAGCAAGCGCATTTTCTGCATGAATCTACAAAAACACCTACTCCGGCCAAATCACCTACTTTGAATTTGGTTACACCTGCACCAACTTCGGATACCCTACCCACAATTTCGTGCCCAGGAACAATAGGATAAATAGAGGGGCCCCATTCGCTACGGGCCATATGAATGTCTGAATGGCAAACGCCACAGTACATAATGTCTATTAAAACGTCTTTATCGTCAACGGCCCTTCTGCTAATGTCTAAAGGGGCAAGTGGACTGGTTTTGTCTAAAGCTGCATAAGATTTTACGGCTATCATAATGTTATTTTGAGTGATTGAAATTAGGTGATTAAAATTCAATTTTGCGATAGGGTAGCAAATAACAAGTTCTAAGTAGGAATGTTGTAAGTATTTACGAAATCGTTTTTGATAGCTCCTTTAATTTTCAAGAGAAGCTTTCCTGTTTAAAAAAACAATGATAACTTTAACTCATGCGCCCCAAACAGAAAAAGAAAACCAATTGGTATCCTACGATTACCATTTTCCTTGCTCTAAGTATAGGAATAGGCTTTTATGTAAAAACCGCCTACTTAACACCCAAAGAAGAAATTGTAGAAGTTGATGAAACCAAGAAGACTATTAGTACCAGTTCTGGCCTAGAAATTGCAAAAGATGCCAGTACTAATGACAAGAACCTGAACTATAGAAAAAATTGGAAAGACTTTATTTATATCCCACCATTACACAAGGACGTGGAGTTTACCCTTACAGAAGATGGCATGGTTACTAACCTAAACATTCCCGTTGTAAATAAAACAGAGTATCCCATTGAGTCTATTACCATTAAAGTTTTCTATATTAATCCTAGTAACCGCAATACAGTAGACACTAGGGAATTTGAGATCAAAAACGTACAACCTAATAACCGCATCAGTTTTAAGGGACCAGAAAATAGTACAAAGGGTGTAACTGTGATTTGTGATATTATCAAAGCCAGGTCTAATAATTTTAATTTTTGCTTTGATCAGGATTTGTTGAAGGATTCTCAGGTAAAGGGAGGTTTCAGTGGAGACCCCAATGACCCATGGCATTGTAAATGATTGCTTTATAATAAACCACCCTGCCACCATGAGAAAGTTCTCACTACTTTTTGCTGCCCTGCAGCTACTGTTTCTTTGTGTACAAGCCCAAGTTCAAATCAATTCCTTATTAACAGAAAACAGGTCTAACCCCATTGGTTTGGGTACCACAGCTCCTAGGTTTAGTTGGAAAATAATTTCTGACAAACGTGGCACGGTTCAAACTGCCTATGAAATCAAACTCAGTGCAGACAAGGATAAAAGCTCCAATTGGAATACTGGAAAAGTAAATTCCAATCAAAGTGTTCAAGTAGGTTATGCTGGACCAGCACTTAAAAGCAATACACATTATAGTTGGCAGGTACGTAGTTGGGACCAAAGCGGCACGCCATCGGCTTGGAGCAGCCTTGCTAGTTTTCAAACTGGCTTATTACAAATCTCAGACTGGACGGCTCAGTGGATCAAGGCTGGATTTCAAGAAGATTCTGTTCTAAGACCCAGTCAATTATTTAGAACATCATTCCAATTAAAAAAAACCGTTCAATCGGCCACCGCCTATATTACCGTGCATGGTATGTATGAAGCAAGTATCAATGGTCAACGCGTGGGCAATGACTATCTCACACCAGGTTGGACTTCTTACAACAAAAGAATCCAGTACCAAGCTTATGATGTGACCAGCATGCTCACCAAGGGTGAAAATGCCATTGGAGTAACCATTGGTAATGGATGGTTCCGTGGCAACTTGGCTTGGAGCAATCACTATAATATTTATGGCAAAGAATTGGCCCTGCTCATGCAGGTAAATATTGTCTATACCGATGGCAGCAAAGAAACCATTGCATCTAATCCTAATTGGAAATCCAATACCGGCGCTATTCAATATGCAGAGATATATCATGGAGAAACCTATGATGCTAGAAAAGAACCCATGGGTTGGAACAAAGCAGGCTATTCTGACAAAGATTGGAAACCTGTTGCTATTGCCAATATTCCATTAAAGGAAATCATTGCAACAGAAAATGAACCCGTTAAAAAGCAAGAGACTTTTCCTGCATTGAAAATCTTTACCACACCCAAGGGAGAGCAGGTAATTGATTTTGGGCAGAATCTAGTGGGATGGGTAGTGATCAAGGCACGCGGAAAAGCGGGTGATCAAATCAAGGTATCTCACGCAGAAGTATTGGATAAGTATGGTAATTTTTATACAGAGAATTTACGCGCTGCTAAGTGTGAGAACAATTATATTTTAAAAGGTGGTGGAGAAGAAATATTTGAACCGCATTTTACCTGGCAGGGTTTTAGGTATGCCAAGATTGAAGGTTATCCTGGCAAATTAAGTCCGGCTGATATTAGTGCAGTGGCATTGTATTCCAATATGCCTCTTACTGGAAATTTTGAATCTTCTCATGCTTTAATCAACCAATTACAACACAATATTCAGTGGGGTCAGAATGGTAATTTTCTGGACGTGCCAACGGATTGTCCGCAGCGAGATGAGCGCCTTGGTTGGACTGGAGACGCACAAGCATTTTCTAGAACCGCTTCTTTTAACAGAAACGTGAATAGCTTTTTTGCCAAATGGTTAAAAGACGTAGCGGCAGATCAGCTACCCAATGGTAGTGTGCCTTTTGTAATACCCAATGTCTTGGGTGCAAGCTCTGCAGGTGCCACTGGCTGGGCCGATGTGGCTACTATTATTCCATGGAATATGTACCTAGCTTATGGAGACAAGCGCATTTTAGAAGACCAATATCCTAGCATGAAAGCTTGGTTGGGATACATGCAAAAAGAAAGCAAGAACAATTTGTGGAATACCGGTTTCCATTTTGGAGACTGGTTATTCTATAGACCCTTTGATGACAATGACGGACGTTCTGCTGTTACTGATAAATATTTAATAGCCCAGTGTTTCTATGCACATACTACACAACTGTTAATCAATGCAGCAAAAGTATTAGGCAAAACAGCAGACCTTCCAGCGTACGAGAAATTATTGGCCGATGTAAAAGCAGCATTTCTTAGAGAATACGTAACACCCAATGGAAGATTGGTTTCATCTACCCAAACCGCTTATGTATTGGCTTTGAATTTTGACATGCTGCCAGAGAATCTACGCGCACAAGCTGCCAACAAACTAGTAGAAAATGTAAAAAGCTATGGCAATCATTTAACCACGGGATTTTTAGGAACACCCTATCTCTGTGAAGTGCTAACTCGTTTTGGACATACTGAAACTGCTTATCAATTATTGTTGCAAGAATCTTATCCATCATGGTTATACCCCGTAAAAATGGGCGCCACTACTATTTGGGAAAGATGGAATGGGATTAGAACCGATAGTAGTTTTGAACCCGCTTCAATGAATAGTTTTAACCACTATGCTTATGGTGCTATTGGAGACTGGATGTATAGATCCGTGGTAGGATTGGATACTTATGAAGATGGCGTTGGTTATCAGCATAGCAAGATCCAACCTCATTTGGGAAAGGGTCTTACCCATGCATCTGCTAGTTTGGAAACCTATTATGGTAAGCTTTCTTCAGGATGGAAAATAGGCAATGGCATGATTGAGTGGAAAGCAACTATTCCAAGCAATACCAGAACAACAGTCATATTGCCTGCCGCATCTGTAGATGACATTAAAGAAAATGGAAACGCATTAGACGCAAGTTATAAAGCTGTCAAAAACGCAGATGGTACTATTAGTTTAGAATTGGGATCAGGCGAGTATCAATTTCAAATCAAGCAAGCAACTAAATAAAGCTGACCATGAATTATTGGAAAAAAACCATCGCAGCAATGCTGCTGTTTTGCTGCGCGATGCCTTTTATTAGTAAGGCCCAAGAAATAGACCTAGAACACAAACAGTGGCCTGCTTATTGGATTGGTTTGCCCAATATGTCATGGAATGGATATGGTGTTTATCTGTTTAGAAAAGACCTAGACTTAGACAAGCCGGTGAGTAAATTTTTAGTACATGTTACCGCAGATAACAGGTACAAACTTTATGTAAATGGACAATTAGTTTCATTAGGACCAGCCCGTAGCGATATTCAACACTGGAATTATACTACCCTTGATCTTGCGCCATATTTGAAACAGGGCAAAAATCATATTGCTGCAAAAGTTTGGAATGAAGGAGAATTTATGCCTGAGGCACAGATTAGCCATAGTACTGCTTTTTTAATTCAGGGTAATGGAGCGCAGGAACAAATCATCAATTCAAATAATAGTTGGTGGGCAAAACAAGACAGTGCTTATAATCCTATCCCTGTTAAAATGAAGACCTACTATGTAGCGGGTCCAGGTGAAGCCATTGATTTTGCAAAACAAATTAAAGGTTGGGAAATCATTGATCCCGAAGTTGCTGGTTGGAAACATACCCTCAAAATTCGCAATGCCAACCCAAAGAATATTTACAAATTAGACATGCCCGTTAGTTGGTCGCTCATGCCTAGCACCCTACCTGAGATGGCTTATATTCCGCAACGCTTTGCCGCTGTTAAAAGAGATGGGGGGCTTACCATTCCTGCTAGTTTTCCCGCTTCCAAAACAACTGTGACCATACCTGCCAATAAAACCATTAGCATTTTATTGGACCAAGGAACTTTAACCAATGCTTATCCCGTTTTGGAATTTGCCAAAGGAAAATCAGCCAGTATTCAATTGGGCTATGCAGAAGCACTCTTTACCCAGTATCCTCAAAAGGGTAATAGGAATGATGTGGAAGGAAAATCATTTATTGGAAGAGAAGACCAATTAATCTCTGATGGCTCAGAAGGTCAAACATTTAGTTCCTTGCAGTTCAGAACTTTTAGATACTTGATGCTAACAGTGACAACTAAAAATGAAGCCTTAGAAATCAAAGACCTCTATAGTTATTTTACAGGCTATCCATTTGAGCGCAAAGCCCAATTTGCCTCAAGCAATCCCCTCTTTAATCAGATCTTGGATATTGGTTGGAGAACTGCTAGACTATGTGCCTGGGAAACTTATATGGATTGCCCTTATTATGAGCAGTTGCAATACATTGGAGACGCACGCATACAGGCCATGGTTTCTTTATACAATACCGGTGATGACAGGTTGGTGCGCAATGCATTGACCCAGATGGATAATTCACGCATCGCAGAAGGGCTTACGTATAGCAGACACCCATCGCATACAGCACAATTGATTCCAACATTTTCACTCTGGTATATTGCTATGCTCCGCGATTATTGGATCTATGGCAAGGATGAAAAATTTGTACAAGATAAATTAGTAGGCACAAGAGCTATACTAGATTATTATAGCAAGTACCAACTGGAAGACCACAGATTAAAAGAACTACCCTATTGGAATTTCACAGACTGGTGTACCACCAAGGGTTGGGATGGCGGAAGGGCTCCCATTGGAAAAGACGGCGCTTCTGCTGTGGTAGACTTTTTATTCCTCTATACTTTGCAACAAGCAGCTTCCATGGAACAATCCATTGGCATGCCTGCTTATGCAACAAAATATCAGGAAGCCATCAAGGATTTGCAAACCTCCATCCGAAAAAAATACTGGAATAGCACCAAACAATTATTTGCAGATAGGTCAGAACAAGATCTATACTCACAACACGCCAATACCTTGGCTATTCTTACAGGTACCGTAAAAGGTGCAGAAGCCAAAGCCTTGGCAGAAAAAATCATGCAAGACAAAAACCTAACAGAAGCCACCATCTTTTTTAAATACTATGTATATCAAGCACTGGTTGTTGCCGGCTATGGCGATGGTTATCTAGATTGGCTCGGCATCTGGAAAGAAAATATTCAACAGGGCTTAACTACCTGGGCGGAGATCTCAGACATCAACAATGCTAGATCAGATTGTCATGCATGGGGTGCTAGTCCCAATATTGAATTCTTTAGAACCGTCTTAGGTATTGACAGTGACGCACCGGGTTTTAAAAAGGTCAAAATTGTTCCGCACTTGGGTAAAGAAACCAAGATCAGTGGCAGCATGCCTCACCCTTCCGGAACCATTAGCACCAGCTACCAATTGCAAAATGGCAAATGGGAAATTGCTATTGAACTACCCAAGAATACCAGTGGCTATTTAGATTGGAAGGGACAACGCATTCAACTGATAGCGGGTAAGAATAAGTTTGTTATATAGTATTCAAGCGGACTTCATTATTGCAAAGACTTTGAATAAAATTTATCTCTTAACCAAAATGCTACATTGACCAAAATAATCAAGGCGGGCACTTCAGGCCAATTACGCCAGTAAATGCCTGACCACTATTGATGCCAAATACCCCAATAGATACTGCAATGGCTAATTCAAAATTATTACCAGCCGCAGTAAATGCAATAGCAGTATTGGTTGAATAATCCGCTCCCATTTTTT
>CAIZMD010000332.1 GCA_903933995.1 uncultured Bacteroidota bacterium | reverse complement strand
ATGATTTCATGTGTCAAGGTTTTATAGAAGTCTTGGGTGGGGCGACCCAATTAATCTAGTTTGTAAGCTACCAATTTGTTCCCATAAAACGTAGGAACAAATAAAACACGATTCTTGCCATCATAACCTATGTCTGCGGTATTTTTCTTTTCTTTTCTGGTATCCAATAATATTTCCTTGGTTTTATTGGCTACCACATAATAAATAACTCCTTCCCATGCACTCACAATATATTCATCTGCTTTAACCCTTTCAATGCCGTCTGTACTTGGATCCATACCTTCCATGAGTTGCAATAATTGACCATTTAAATTGAGGGCTAATAAACTACCATTGTCTAATATGAGTAGGTCTTTTTCATTCATCAATAAGCCATTGGGTCTTTTTAAGTTGCGCATAGTTACACTTACCCTTTCTTGGTCGTATTGGTAAATATTAAATGACCTTGTATCACTGATAAAAACTATTCCCTTATTATCTATGACTATATCATTTAAAAATACAGCACCTTCTACTGGTATTTTTTCAATGATGGTTCCTTGCTTAATATCAATCACAACAAGCTCTGTTAGGTCAGCTACATAAAGTTTGTTTTTGTAAATACCCATACCCTTGGGCGCGTTTAGCCCCTTGATCCATTCCAATGAAATGGGTTTGCCGTCTAATCCTACAATGCTGATAAAACCCTTACCATCTTTTTCTGCAGGTGCACCGTCTATATTGGAGACAAATAAACGCTTACCCTTGCCATCAAACAAGACAGACTCTGGAGTACGAAAAATAGTATCTGTTTCCCAAAGCTTGGTTAACCCATGTTGTTGCGCCTTGCTTGCATGTTGCAACAACATAAAACATAGAAAAAATAAAGTGAATAGGGGTTTCATAAGTCAATGTTTAATATACAATCAGCCAAGTCTCATTAGAATTCAATAATGAATCCAATGGTAGGAGTAACATTGGCGTCTTCACTAATTAAATAATAAGGAATGGCATTGGATCCATTTTGTTGAATGGGTTGTCCATTAGTGGTTACAAAACCAGTATTGTCTGCAGTGCGTTGGAAGGTGTAAATAGGCGCTTGTGGGCTCTTGGCCAAGTACCAGTTGGTAATGTCTAAATACAAGTCAATGGTAGTCTTTTTAAAATTCCATTTTTTATCTATCCTAATATCACTGGCGTTAAAATTGCGCAAACGCTGGGTGTTGATCCTGCCATAATCCAAGATGCCGGTACCTAGTGTTAAATAGTTGGTGCGGCTGGCTAGTTCATCATAAGGTGTATTGGGAACACCACCTTGGTAACGGAATTTCAGACCCAGTTCCCAGTTATGGTTAAACTTATAACCCCAGGTAAAACTGAGCAAGTGTTTGTTGTCCCAAGAACTAGCGGTATATGCTTGATTGGCATTGGTATATTCGCTTCTAAAAAAGGTATAACTCAAGATTCCAAAAAAGCGCTTGGTCAATTTTTGTTGGGCAAAAAACTCAAATCCATAAGCCCTTCCCTTGCCATTAAAACTAACGGGCTCATTTCCTAGAATAGCAAAATCTCCACCTAGGTTGGACAAGCTAATGCCATTTTTTACTGAAACTGGCACATTACTATATTGTTTGTAAAAACCTTCAAATGTGAAACGGGTAGACTCGCTTTTTAAATGCTCAATGCCAATCACATAATGATTGCTCATTTGATATTTAGCGTCTTTGTTCACAAACTGACCATTGGTTTGGAAACCCAAAATGGTGTAAGGCGGAATCTTGGAATAGCGGCCAATACTGGCGTTCAGGTTCCATTTATCAGCCAATACATAAGAGAAACTAACCCTAGGACTAAGTGTTGCTATTGGGTTCCAACCGTCTGCTGTAAAACTATTGACATCGCTACGCAAACCGGCGCTAATGGCCAGTCTATTATCAAAAAAGCGTTTACCAGCTTGGGCAAAGAAACCCAGTTTGCTGAAATTATTAGCGGTATTATAATTAAAGGTTTCTGCGGGCTTAATCACATTGCCTGCATTGTCTGTTAAAGCGGCTCTTACAATTTGGAAAGTACTGTTTTCATAGTGCACCAATTGTGCCATGGCACCATAAGTGAATTTCCAACCACCCAGGTTTTTATTAACGTCAAATCTGATTTTGTTTTCGGTTTCTTTGGAATCTACGTTCAGGGTTTGGGTGCCTTTTACAGGGCCCAAATTGTTCTCGTATTTCTGGTTATTATTACTAAAGTCATTGCGGCTAATAGCCAAATTCCAAAATCCATTATTGATCAAATGTTTTAGGCTAAGTCCAATGGTATAATTCCATTGTTCAATACTTGGATTGCTATTGAGTGCGTAGAGTTTTTCTGGGGTAGCTTTTTTAGGTGCTGCAAAACTAAATTCATCAATAGCACCAACACCCAAAAAGGTAAGGGTGGTTTTGGGACTTATTTGATGGGTAATCTTGTATTGAAAATCCCAGTAGTTAGGTCTAATGGGTAGGTCAATGGCTTGGAACAAAAACTGTAAATAAGACCTTCTGGCCGATGCCAAGAAAGTTGTTTTGCCACTCTTAGATAGAGGACCATCAAATGTGGCAGCTAGTTCTGTTCCACTCAACCTGATATTGCCTTGTAATTTATTGGTATTGCCCCTTTTTTGTTTGAACTCAAATACAGAAGAAAGGGCATTGTCAAATTTGGCGTCAAAAGAAGAACTGCTCAGTTTTACGTCTTCAATAAAACTCACGTTTAAAATACCCGCTGGTCCACCTGCGCTACCTTGTGTAGCAAAGTGGTTAATCACAGGAACTTCAATGCCATCTAAATAATACACGTTCTCATTGGGGGCACCACCACGAATCACAATATCGTTTCTAAAACCAGCGGTACTGGCTGTTCCACCCACACCAGGTAAACTTTGGATCACCCTTGAGATATCAAAATTACCTCCGGGGTTCTGTTTAATTTCTTCTGTAGTAAGTCTTTGAACACTCAAAGGCGTTTCAAGTGTAGCTGCTTTGGCGGTTTTTCTACCTCCACTGGTTACCGTAACCGCTTTGAGTTCATTAACCATGGGCTCCATTTCTAGCACCAGGTTATTTTCATTTCCTGAAGTAATCAGTATGTTGAAGAGTTGCAATGGGCTATAGCCAATGGCAGTAACTTTTAGATTTACTGAACCATTCTTGATCCCAGATTTTCTAAACCTACCCAAACTATCAGTAATGGCTCCTTGTTGGTTGGTTCCAATAGAGATACTTGCGTTGGCTATAGGTTGTTGGTTTTGTTTGTTTAAGATAACCCCTGAGATAGATCCTGTATTTTGAGCCATCGCCGTAAAGGCATATAAACTTACTAATACTAAAAAAGTCCTGATTTTCATTTGTAGAGCTTGAGTGTGCAAATTTACGTTTGATTTTGGTTGAATGTTGAACCGTTCATCCGTTGGTGGATTCCCTAGGGTAAAATGGGCATGCTTTACTATATTTAAACCCAATTTCTACCAAAACAACTAGCATGAAACAACTAATCACTGCATTTTGTTTGCTTCTATGGGCAGGCAGTCTACAAGCGCAAAAAAAACCACTGGATCATTCCGTCTATGATGGATGGCAGTCCATTACCGAAAGACTCTTGAGTAATGACGGTAAATTCTTGGCTTATTCCGTAAATCCACAAGAAGGAGATGGGGTTCTATACCTTCAATCCGTACAGGGTGATGCCAAAATGGCCATTCCTAGGGGTTATACTGCGCAGTTTTCAGACAATAGCCAATACTTGGT
>CAIZMD010000331.1 GCA_903933995.1 uncultured Bacteroidota bacterium | reverse complement strand
TTCAAACTTAAGCACAGATTCCATATCCGCTCTTGGCATTCTTGATCCAGTCGAAGTTTTATCAATCGCTTCAACCGTGCTGGGCATCCGTAACCAGTACGCCAAATACTCTCTAGAAATATCTTTAGATACTCGCATTGGAAAAATTTCGGTAGAACAATGACCACTAAATTCGGGCAATAGCACCTTATTTAGGTACGGTCTAAGGCGCCCGTAAAGAAGATGATCAGCTGTAAAGGCAAATGTATTGCTCTTCATTCTTCTAGGTTCAAGAGTCCCTACGTGCCTGCCTGTTCTTGCCTCTATATCTTCAAGCCCCACATAAATAGCGTCAAAATGTCCCTGATTTTTATCAAAAGAAACAACATCCCCTAATTTAAGAATCTCTATTTCAGTTTCATTTCGAGATGCATCGCTTTTTATGTTTTTTACCGAAGTTTTTGACTTAAATGAAAAGCTCAATAATGATTGGAGTAATTCATCTAACTTGAGATCACTTTTCTCATAATTCTTTTCAAGTAAGTTAATGTCAAAGAAAGATTTATTGAGCTTCTCAACAATTTGACGTTGATTCTCCAAACTTGGGATAGGGATCTGTACCGGTGAAAGTGACTCACGCGTAATTTGCGGCTGTGCAGTACCAGAAACAGCACCCTTGATATTGATTCCACCCATTAATGCATACATTAGGTAGTCTCTAATAATGAGGTCTTCAAACGGTTCTACAACCATGGCATTTCCGTTAATCCAAGAATACGGCTCAGAAATATGTATAGAGCCAACGGTTCCTCGACAACCTAGCAAGAGTTGAGGAAGTTCATGATTGAACTTGTCATTCAGACCAATTTTTCCATTTGCTCCATAAACTGGATATGTTCCATTTTTTGGTAAAGATTTTTTTGAAATAGTCTCTGGCTGATAAACGTGACAGACATCCCGTAAACTCATTACCTTTACTTCGCTCATAATAAGCCCTTAATTCGTTTCAGTATAATCTGGTTCTCTGAATCAAGGTCTTCAATTTCAGCGATAATATCTAATGGCAGTCGATGGTTTGCCTCACCAGATTGATTTGGATTCTTTACTGAAAGGTCCCAATTTTGATCATTTATAGTTGAAATATCTACAGACCAAGATTGATCAGAATTTTTACAACTTTTTTGATATTCAATGAATTCTTCTAGGTCTTTCTCATTTAATGGGTTGGTCTTACCCATATTGCGACCTGGTTTTAGTTGGTAGTACCAAATCTTCTTGGTTGTTTCACCTTTCTTGAAGAAGAGGACCACAGTTTTAACGCCAGCGCCTTGAAATGTTCCGGTTGGGCAATCAAGAATTGTGTGGAGATTGTGGTTTTCTAGTAGATCTTTTCGGAGAGCAATAGAAGCGTTATCAACGTTCGAGAGAAAAGTGTTCTTTATAACTATTCCCGCAGACCCGCCCGCACGAAGTATTTTCATGAAGTGCTGTAAAAAAAGGTAAGCAGTCTCTCCGGTTTTAATGTGAAAGTTTTGCTGAACCTCTGTGCGCTCTTTGCCACCAAATGGTGGGTTAGCAAGAACAATGTCGAAGCGATCTTTTTCTTGGATATCAGCGATATTTTCACCAAGTGTATTGGTGTGGACAATATTTGGCGCATCGATGCCGTGCAAAATCATGTTCATAATTCCGATGATGTATGCAAGTGATTTCTTTTCTTTTCCAAAAAAAGTTTTCTTCTGCAAGATGTCAACATCAGTCGGAGTTAGCTTCTTGGACTCCATCAAAAATGCAAAGGCCTCGCAAAGGAACCCGGCAGAACCGACTGCCCCGTCATATATAGTTTGACCAATCTTTGGTTGAACAACTTTGATGATTGCTTTGATTAGCGGGCGCGGCGTGTAGTACTCGCCACCATTACGGCC
>CAIZMD010000330.1 GCA_903933995.1 uncultured Bacteroidota bacterium | reverse complement strand
TTGATTTTGCGGCTAGCTCCGTAGCATTGGTCTTTGGTAACGAACACGATGGTGTTAGTGAAGAAATGCGTCAGGTAGCAGATGGGAATTTTATTATTCCGCAAGTTGGTATGATCCAAAGCCTGAATATTTCTGTAGCCTGTGCCATTAGTATTTATGAAGCGTATAGGCAAAAAAATGAAGCCGGACACTATCATCAAAAAAGCGTATCGGTTCAAAGGGAAGAAGCTATAGTAGCTGTATGGAGTAAGAAAAAAGAAAAGTTCAGATTCAAGGATCTAAGACAATTGAAGCGCAAATAATTATTGGTTTTCCTGTTCTAATTTTTTTCTCTCAGTTACTTTCTTTTGCAGATAGGTAATACTCACATTCAATTCAAATCCAATTAATAAGATTAATGCATTCAATTCAATGAGTAGCATGATAACTAATATGGTTCCAATGGAGCCATACACCTTATTGTAGCGCCCAAAATGATTTACCCAATAGGAAAATCCAATAGTAGTAGCTAATGTAAGGAAGGTAGCTAACAAGGAACCTGGAGAGATTAGCTTCCATCTCTTTTCTACCGATGGGGCAAATTTGTAAATCAATGAAATACCAAGGAATATTAATAAGATAATAACCATCCACCTGGTATTTTCCCACCAGCCCAAATGAACCCGTTTTCGCATACCAAACAACCGTTTTAAAACGGATTCCATAGCATCGTGTCCCATTAAAAAGAAAACTGCACTAATAACCAATAAAATTAAGATGAAGGTTAATCTAATTGCCCTCCAACGCTTGTGCATGAAATAGGTCTTGGCATCTAAGATAGACTTGTCAAAGGTTCTGATAATCCCCATCATGGCATTAGAAGCGTAGAAAATGACCAACAAAAAGCCAAAAGAAATTAGTCCTCCTTGAGATTTTTCAAAATAGTCATTCAAGAAATCGGCTATGAGTAAATAAGTATTTTTATTAGGAGTAAGATCCTTAGTAAGGGAAAGCAATTCATTTTTAAAATCTTCAGAACCTGGTAAATATGGGATCAAAGAAAACAAAAACAAACAAGCTGCAGGAATGGCCATGATTAAGTGAAACGCAATTACAGAAGCACGATCATTGAGTCCAATTCTTCTTACCTGCATGAAAAAAAATTGTACCACATCATATAATGGAATGCCTTGAAAGCCTGGGATGATAATTTCCTTGCTTTTCCTGATCAGATAGCTAACAGGTTTTGATGTAACAAAAATGCGTTCTAATTTGGTCAATGTGTTTTTGCTTTTTTAGCCATGTAAATATCCAATGCTTTTTGGTATTCCTTTGCATAAGCATCATGTTCTTTGTAATTACTACTAAAATGATGGTAGCCACTAAAATCACTTTTGGCTACAAAGAAAAGATAGTCAGTTTTTGGGGCATCCAAAACAATATCAATGGTTTTAGGCGATGGGGTACAAATTGGACCAGGAGGTAGCCCCTTGAATTTATAGGTATTGTAAGGTGAAGGATTACTTAAATATTTTTCATAAATTCTGGTGATGGTAAAATCACGCATAGCAAACTTAATGGTAGGACAGGCTTGCAGGGGCATTTCTTTGTGCAATCGATTGATATAAACACTGGCAATTTTGAATTTATCAGAATCGTAATTAGTTTCCTCATCTACAATGGAAGCTAGAATATAGACTGTTTCTGGTTTGAATCCCATTTCTGCCGCTTTGGCCAAGCGATTATTCTTATTCCAAAATTGGTTTTTAGCATCAAAAAGTCTTTGGAAAATTTTGTTCAATGAACTATTCCAATAAAAAAGATACGTGTCTTGTATGATGGTTGTGAAAACCGTTCCCGTGTCTACGCCCCATTGTTTTAAGGAATCCGGGTTGTTTAAATAGGCCAATACTTGTAGGCTGTCTTTGCTAAATTTACTGGCAATTAAATGGGCAAAATCTTCCTTGGTTCTGATTCTATTGATCACCAATTTAATTTCAGCTTGCCGGCCATTTTTCAACATTCTTGCTACGCTCCAGAGACTTTGTCCTTGAACTATCTCATATTTTCCTGCTTTGATTTTTCCTTGATTCCCAGAAACGGAAATCAATAAGTCTAGCATCCATGGCTGTTTTAACAAGGATTTTCCTTCCATTGCTTCACCTGGTTTCCCCGCTTGAGCATCGGCTTGGGATAGGATAAAATACTTATGCGAACCGGAAAAGTCCGTACCATGGCCAAAAAGCATCCAACTGCCAATTCCTGCTATAACTAATAGAACCCAGAAAAGGGTGCGAACCAAGGATTTCATTCGTTTAAATTAAATAAAAACCCTGTCTGCACGGCAGACAGGGTCATAATAATTTTAGAAATAGCTTATTTCTTGCCAGAATCCGCCTTCATTGGAACGGTATTAGCTGGAGTAGTTGGTGCTGCAGGAGCTGCGCCGGTAGTATTCACTTTTTGTAAAAGAGAATTATCTACGCTGCTAGAAGCGCCACCTTTTAAGAAAAGACTAGAGAACAAAGCCAAGAGGGCAATAATGCCTGCAAATAACCAAGTTCCTTTTTCAAGAACGTCAGTGGTTTGCTTTACACCCATCAATTGGTTGCTGATACCGCCTACATTAGCAGATAAGCCACCACCTTTAGGATTTTGAACCAATACCACAAAACCCAAACCTGCACAAGCAAGCACAATCAGAACTAAGAACAAAATGATCATTGTATACCTTTTAAATGTTGAATTTTGGCAGCAAAATAAGCGGATTTTTCAGGATTTAAGAAACTTAATTTGATATAGAGCTGAATTGCCTTGTCAATTTGCCCTTGTTTTTGCAAAACATCCGCCATAGACTCGGTTAAAACCTCTTTAGATTCGTTTGAAGAATGGGCAATTAAAGCCACAGCTTCTTCTAAATCTTTTCTGGTTCCAAGGTCTATTGGGTTGGGATTTTCAGACTTCATATATTTGAGCCAGTCTGTAAACCTTCTTAAGTGGGTGGTTAATTTGTCTTGTGGAATCTGTGATAAATCTATCTTGATGCCCTGAGAAGCAAAATAATCAATGGTATGCATGGGGTCCTTGGGCAAGCCCAATTGATCAGCATCGGTTACTGGTTTTTTAAAATCGGCCAATTGGCCAGATAATAAACTGGATATTTTGGCATTACTTTCCGCTGTGGCAGCTGTTTCATCATAAGATTCAGCTGTAGGCAATGGTTCAGATTTAGTTTCAACCTGTTCAATCGCTTCATCTAAAACAGTAGCTTCAGTATCATTTGCATCAAATTCTGCTGCATTGGTTTCATCAAAAGATACTGGACTTTCTGCAAAATTAGGTAGCTCTGGCGCTATAGCAGCAATACCCTCCGGTAGGGTATCGGTAGCTTCAATCATCGGTTGCTTGTCAATACCCCGCATCATTTCCTTGACCTTTTCAATAGTTGGAATACTGAAATCATTGGAAATGCTATTGCTAACAGGTGCTGGATCAACGGGAATTTCAGGACTGCTTGTGGATGATGCCTCTAACAACAGTGGATCAGCCGGTTGAAGCTCATTTGTTTGAGAAGCGAGTAATTCTGTTGAGTTATCTTTTTGAAGCCCTGTATAATTTGGTTGATTGGTCTGATGGATAATGGTTTCTAAGGAAATGCTCGCATCTTGCATTTCTGGCTTATCTGTAAGACTATTCAGTTGATAATGGAGCCAATAAGGATTGGTAAAATACAAGTTGGCTTTTTGAGCAGCAGCTTCATACTGAACAGCATCTGTTGCATGCCATTTTTCTGCCATGAAAAGGTGAATAGGGGCAAAATAGGGGAATTCAGCGGCCATTTGTTTTAAGGTAGACTCCTGAATCTTTGAAAGGTCAGACTGTCCAGTTAAATGGAATAATGCTTTTTCCTGAGATGCGTTCATAGGGATAAAAGTACGATTTGATTACCAGTTCGAAAAGATATGGTTGAAAATTTCATCGGTTAAGTTTCTGACCATCTCATCTAATAATTGTCCCTCTGCCTGTTGCAAGGAAAGATTGGCCGAGAAATCTGCACTTCTGCTTACGTCAAATTCGTCTGTTTTATTTTCTAATGTCTTTTTTAAAGACACGTGTACTGTTACTGTTAATCGGTTGGTGGTGGCCTGTTGGGCGCTGATCCCTACCGTTTGTGAAGGGTTATACCCTGTAATGGTGGCGGTTACTTGGTAATGCGCATCATCATTATTGGTTCTAGTAAGCTTGGTACTATTGGTGATTTTCTGCAGTAGCTTATCATATAGTTTTGGGCTTAGTTGTGGGTTTACATAACTGGCTTTATTCTCTATAAAAAATACTTTGATGGTCTTGACCTTGGTATAATCAATAGACACATCATTCAAGGTATAGATGCCACAACCCGCAAGGCTGATGAGAATCAACCCCAGGAATAATTTTTTAGAATGGGAAAAAAGAAAACTATTTTTCATGCAAGATGTTTTGTATTTGGTCCAATCATTCGTCAATATCGTATTCTTTCAATTTTCGATAAAGCGTTCTTTCACTAATACCCAAGTCAAGTGAGGCATCTCTGCGTTTGCCCTTGTGTTTTTTCAGGGCTTTCACAATTAGTTCTTTCTCCTTGTCCATGATATTCAATGACTCTTCAATTTCTTCGTGTTGGTGAATATTATCTTCTCCAAGAATTACAGGTTGTTGGTTATTGTTGATATAGTTGGTAGGTAAATTATTGTTTGCAACACTGTTCATGTTATTTGAACTAGCAACGGGCAGTTCATTGTTTGCATGAAAATCATTTAAAAGAGAATCCCTTGTAAAACTGGCTGCGGATCCTGCTAATGAAGGATTCTGTAAAATTTCTAAAAACATTTTTTTGAGCTCGGTAACGTCTTTTTTCATGTCAAAAAACAGCTTGTACAGAATTTCACGTTCATTGTTGAATTCTGCTGTAGCTCCAGGTTGATTGGCCAATACTGGTAAACGATTGCCATTTTTTTCTGGTAGAAATTTTCTTAACTCTGATCCATTTATCTGCGGATTAATGCTCAATACAGAAATCTGCTCGGCAATATTTTTCAACTCTCTTACATTTCCCTTCCAACCATGGTTGATAAGCAATTGTTTGGCTTCTTCGTCTAATTGAACAGGAATGGTTTTGTATCGCTCTGAGAAATCCACCACAAATTTTCGAAATAAAAGCAAGACATCTTCCTTTCTATCTCTCAAAGAAGGGACCCTTATTGGTACCGTGCTCAATCTATAATAAAGGTCTTCACGGAAACGTCCTTTTTGCGTAAATTCTAAAAGCTCTCTATTGGTTGCCGCAATAACACGAACGTCTGTTTTTTGAACCTTGGAAGAACCAACCCGGATAAATTCGCCCGTTTCCAAAACCCTCAATAGCCTAGCTTGGGTACCCAAAGGCATTTCACCAATTTCATCTAAGAAAATGGTACCACCACTAACAGTTTCAAAATACCCCTTTCTACTATCCACAGCTCCAGTAAAAGCTCCTTTCTCGTGTCCAAATAATTCTGAGTCAATAGTGCCCTCTGGAATAGCCCCGCAGTTAACGGCAATAAAGGGATTATGCTTTCTACTAGAAAGTGCATGTATAATTTGAGAAAACACTTCTTTACCTACACCACTTTCTCCAACAATTAGTACCGTCAAGTCTGTTGCTGCTACTTGAACTGCAGTATTCAATGCATGATTTAAAGCAGTGGCATTTCCAATAATGCCAAACCTGTTTTTGATAGATTGTAAATCCATGGATCTATTTTAAAGGATGTTGCCATCCTGTTTGTCAATGTTTGGTTCCTGGAACGGCGGTTCCTAAAAGGGTTCCCTTGGTACAACTATGTATTTGAACGTCTACATAGTTTCCCATTTGCAAATTCAAATCAGCTTTTGGAAATACAGCCACTTTGTTTTGGTCATTTCTGCCCTTCCAAAAATTTGGATCCTTTTTACTTTCACCATCAATTAAAATGCGGTAAGTCTTGCCTACATCATTTTGGTTGCTTTTAAGAGACAATTGGTATTGGGCATCTACAATTTCTTGAAGCCTCCTTTTTTTAACCTCTTCAGGTACATCATCCGTATACCTTCTTTCTGCAAGAGTTCCAGGTCTTTCACTATAGTAATACATATAGGCATAGTCAAAAACACTTTCATTCATGATAGAAATAGTCTCCTGATGTTCTTCTTCTGTTTCTGTACAAAATCCAGCAATAATATCAGTGCTAATGCCGCAGTCAGGAATGATTTCTCTGATACGTTTTACTTTGGCCAAATACCATTCACGGGTATAAGTTCTATTCATTAGCTGTAAAATCCGATTGTTACCACTTTGAACTGGCAAATGAATATAATTGCAGATATTCTCATACTTGGCAATGGTATGCAAGACATCGTCCGTAATGTCTTTAGGGTGAGAAGTACTAAATCTAAGTCTGAGCAAAGGGTTAATCAAAGCAATTTTTTCAAGCAATGCCGCAAAAGTAATGGTAGTATCATTGGTTTCATCCACCCAATAATAACTATCTACATTTTGGCCCAAAAGGGTGATTTCTTTGTAGCCTTTTTCAAATAAGTCAATGGATTCGGCCAATATGCTATGAGCGTCTCGGCTTCTTTCTCTGCCCCT
>CAIZMD010000329.1 GCA_903933995.1 uncultured Bacteroidota bacterium | reverse complement strand
TAACAATGCAAAAAATCTATTGTTGAATGTGCCTATTGCATCTACTTATGGCTATGCTACCCAATTGCAAAATATAGGTAAGACCTCTAACAAAGGGGTTGAATTTCAACTTAACGCACTGGTAATTAAAAAAGCTGATTTTACTTGGAATTCTAATTTCAATATGGCCTTTAATAAAAATCAAGTAGAGGCACTTGGCCAAAATCAAAAATTATTCTTTCCCGCAGCAAGTTGGGGTGTTTCTGGACAGCCAACCGATTATATTATTAGAATAGGAGATCCTGTAGGTTCTATGTGGGGTTTGGTAAATGATGGATTCTACAAAGTATCAGACTTTGATTATGATGCTGCAACAAGTGTTTATACTTTGAAAGCAGGTACCGTGAGCAATGCTGGTATTATAGGTGCCGTTCAACCAGGTTCTGTAAAGTTCAAGGATTTGGATGGAGACGGTTTAATCAATTTGGATAAAGACAGAACAATCATAGGTAATCCAACTCCCAAATTCACTGGTGGATGGAACAACCAATTCACTTATAAGAATTGGGATATGAGTTTGTTTATCAATTTCTCTTATGGCAATGATATTTACAATGCCAATAAAGTGGAGTTTACAAATGGATATACCGGTAACTCAAACATGATTGATATGATGGCAGGTCGTTGGAAAGTGGTAACAGCTACTGGTCAAACTGCACAGTGGGTAAATTCAGCTGGTAAAGTTGTAGGAATTGCTCCTGACCAATTATCTGCTCTGAATGCTAACGCAAATATTTGGCAACCAATTAAAGGAACAGGTGCTTTCTATCCTAGTTCTTGGGCAATAGAAGATGGCTCTTTTTTAAGAATCAACAACTTTACATTGGGTTATAGTCTTCCAGTTGAAAAATTGGGTAAGATGAAAATCAGCAAACTGAGATTTTACTTTACGGCAAATAATTTAGCAGTATTCACCAAATACACTGGTTATGACCCAGAAGTAAGTGTTAGAAACAGTCCATTGACTCCAGGTCTTGACTATTCAGCTTATCCAAAAAGCCGCAGTTTCATCTTTGGTGTAAATGCTAGCTTTTAATTCAAACCACAAATTTTTGCAACATGAATAAGAAATATTTTAATAAACTGACTTTTCTGGCCATGATGGCTATGCTAATGGTGATTACCGGATGCAAGAAATTCTTAGACCAACAACCTATCACAGACGTGAGCGCAGAAGTTGCTTTCAGCGATGTTCCAAGTGCCTATAAAGCATTGGCAGGAGCCTATAGTAGACTGGTAGGTGATGCCGGTTTTGGAATTCGTTTAAGTTTGTATTATACCGTTGATACAGATGAGATGCAAGGCCCAACTGGTGCGGTAGACAATGATCGTAGAGATATAGCTAGGTATTCTGCCACTTCTGGTAATGCGCAAATTACTAATCCGTTTAATCAACTTTTTACCGGGATTGAATTCTCCAATATTTGTATTGCTAATATCCCTAAAATGGATAAATACAATAATGGTTCTGAGCAGGAGAAAAAGCAATTGCGTAGAATGTATGGAGAAGCATTGACCCTGAGAGCACAGTATTATTTTCAAGCCATTGTGAACTGGGGAGATTTACCAGCAAATTTTAGACCAGCATCAGAATTGGCATCATCAAATCCTTTTCCTGTAAGAACAAACAGAGATACCATCTATAATCAACTGTTAGTTGATTTGAAATTGGCTTCTGAACTAGTGCCTTGGCGTACAGAATTGGCTGCTATTGGAGATCCATTAGATGAGCGTATTACAAAGGGTACTGTTAAAGCGCTGCGCGCTAAAATTGCTTTATTCCGCGGGGGATACGCATTGAGAAGTGATGGTACCATGAAAAGAAATGCAGATTATCTAACCTATTATCAGATAGCTAAAGATGAATGTAATGAAATCATGAGTTCTAATCAACACGCGTTGAATCCAAGTTTTAAATCTCTTTGGAAAGATCAAGTAAATGCGCACGCAGTTGCTGATCCTCAAGGTGAATTGATGTTCCAAGCAAGTGGTATTGGTGGTGTAGCAGCAGCTGACACAAAACTGGCATACTATAATGGTCCAACAGTAAACAACCTAGGTAACAAAAGCATCAATGTGTTGCCAACCTATTTCTATGCATTTGATAGTACGGATTTGCGCCGTGATGTTACATGTGCTGTTTACAATGTAGCAGTGGATGGGGTAACAAAAGTTGGCCAGGCTATTACTGCCATCTGTGATGGTAAGTATCGCAGAGACTGGATTACCAATCCTTCTTATGCTCCAACCAATGCTATTCAGTATTTTGGTTTAAAATGGCAGATCATCAGGTATTCCGATGTCTTGTTAATGTATGCAGAAGCCGAAAATGAAATAAATGGACCAACTGCAACAGCTTATACTGCAGTGAACCAAGTAAGAAGAAGGGGATATGGTAAAGCTATTGGTACAGCAGATGCAACAGTTGATCTTCCTACGGGATTAAGCAAAACAACTTTCTTTGATGCCATTGTAAAAGAGCGTTCTTTAGAATTGGGTGGAGAAGGAGTTCGTAAGTTTGACTTGATTCGTTGGAACCTCTTGGCTAAAAAAATAACTGATACCAAGGCGGCATTGTTGGCAATGTCAACACTTTCTGCTCCTTATAACACTTTGCCTGTATCTATGTATTATAGAACAACCAGTGTTTCTGATGACAATAGCTTCAGCGGTGGATTATGGGTAAACTCTTTCTATAAGACTGCGCCTACATCTACACCAGCAGGGACAACTAGGGTAACCTGGTTGAGTGCGGCTATCAATACAACAGCATTGTCAAGGTATGCAACTGGTTTCACAACAGGAAAATCTGAATTATTACCCCTGCCACAACCAGCAAGAGATGCCAATATTAATTTGACTCAGAATCCTGGTTATTAATTTTAATCAAGTTTTCGAAGCTATAATATCAAGGCTGCCCAAAGTGGCAGCCTTGTTTGTTTTTAAAAAATTGGATACTATAAAGTTTGGCCATGGGATTTAAAAATTTATTGTTTTTAGTTGTTAGTATAGTATTCATTGGTACTAATGCCATCAAGGCTCAGACAAATGCTACCCAATTAACTTACCCTAGACAAATTATAGTTGCATTAGATGGTACCGGAAACTATACTTCTATTCAAGAAGCCATCAATTCAACCAGAGATGTATCAAGTTTTAGGGTGGAGATTCGCATAAAAAATGGTGTGTATCATGAGAAGTTGAACATACCCTCTTGGAAAACCAATATTTCTCTAATAGGGGAATCTAAAGAAGCCACTATTATCAGTTATGATGACTATTCGGGTAAAAAACTAGCAGGTGGTAAGGATCAATATGGAAGGGATAAATTTGGAACCTTTACCTCCTATACCGTATTGGTGCAAGGAAATGGTTTTATAGCCGAGAACTTGACAATTGAAAATACGGCGGGTAAGGTTGGTCAGGCTGTTGCACTGCATATTGAAGCAGACAGGGTATTGATTAAGAATTGTAGGTTATTAGGAAATCAAGATACGCTCTACTTAACAAAGGAAAATGCTAGGCAGTATTTTTTGGATTGTTATATAGAAGGAACTACTGATTTTATTTTTGGAGAAGCGATAGCCGTTTTTGAAAACTGCGTGATTAAGAGTTTGGTGAATTCTTATATCACAGCAGCTTCCACCCAGCAGGGGCAAAAATATGGTTTTGTATTTCTGAGCTGCAAACTTATTGCTGATGCAACTGCTACAAAAGTCTTTCTTGGTAGGCCCTGGAGACCCTTTGCAAAAACGGTATTTTTATATTGTGAACTTGGTTCACATATTGTAGCAGAAGGTTGGAATGAATGGAAAGGAGATGCTATGTTTCCTGATAAAGAAAAAACGACCTATTATGCAGAATTTGAAAATACTGGTGCCGGTTCAAATACCCAATCCAGGGTAAGTTGGTCAAAAAAATTGTCAAAAAAAGAAAGCAAACAATACCAGTCAAAAAATATCCTAAAAGGCCTAGATGGTTGGTGGCCTTTATAAATAAATCTTACTAGCATGAAGTTGATAACAATGATTCTGTTTCTGTCAATTGGTTTTACTGTTCAAGCACAAACCAATCAAATCTCTAAGGTTTGGGTATCTGATTTGGGAAATGGAAAATTTCAAAATCCTGTTTTGCACGCAGACTATTCTGACCCAGATGCTATTCGTGTGGGTAATGATTACTATTTGGTGGCTTCTTCTTTTGAAGCCATTCCAGGTCTTCCCATTTTGCATTCAAAAGACTTAGTTAATTGGACTATCATCGGCCACGCCATTACTGGCTTAGCCCCTGCAGAATTTTATGCAAAACCTCAACATGGCGGGGGTGTTTGGGCGCCAAGTCTTAGACATCATAACGGCGAATTTTATCTCTATTATCCAGATCCGGATTTTGGTATTTTTTTGGTAAAGGCTAAAAACGCTGCAGGTCCTTGGTCTCAACCTATTTTGGTAGAAGCAGGAAAGGGTTTAATTGATCCTGCAGTAATTTGGGATAAGGATGGAAATAATTATTTGATCCATGCTTGGGCTGGATCAAGAGCTGGAATTAAAAGTATTCTTACCGTTAAAAAATTAAATGCTAGTGCAGATAAAGTTATGGATCAAGGTGTAATAGTGTATGACGGACATGAGAAGGACCCTACCATTGAAGGTCCCAAAATGTACCAAAGAAATGGATACTACTACATTTTTGCACCAGCAGGAGGTGTGGGTACTGGGTGGCAATTAGTCCTGCGTTCAAAAAACATTTACGGTCCCTATGAAAGAAAAGTAGTGATGGACCAAGGAAGCTCAACTACAAACGGTCCGCACCAAGGCGCATGGGTGAATACCCAAACAGGAGAAGACTGGTTCTTGCATTTTCAGGATAAGGGGGTTTATGGACGGGTCATGCATTTACAGCCGATGAAATGGGTGGGAGATTGGCCTGTGATAGGTGTAGATAAAAATAATGTTGGGAAAGGAGAACCTGTTTTAGTCTATCAAAAACCCAATGTTGGGAAAACCGGGCCAATCCAAACGCCAGCAGAATCGGATGAATTTAGTGGGGCAGAATTAGGAAAACAATGGCAATGGCAGGCCAATGCAAAAGGAACCTGGCATTTTATGAACCAAGAAAAAGGAACACTCAGATTGTATGCAGATAAGGTTCTTGATTCAGCAAAAAATCTCTGGGATGTACCCAATGTTTTGCAACAAAAATTTCCAGCCGAAAAATTCATGGTCACCACCAAAATACTATTTTATCCCAACTCAAAAATCAGCAATGAAAAAGTTGGTTTAGTAGTGATGGGATACAGTTTTGCATCTCTGGGTTTTAAAACCACCAAGACTGGGATTAATTTGGTATACAGCACTTGTAAAGACGCTCAAAAAGGAAGTAAGGAAATGGAACAGACCCTAGCAGAAAATATAGGTAACCAAATTTGGTTAAGGGTTAAAGTAAGTGCTGGTGGTATTTGTCAATTTAGTTATAGTTGGAATGATAAAGAATATAGCAATATAAGCACGCCATTTCAGGCAGAAGTAAGTAGGTGGATTGGCGCAAAAATAGGATTGTATTGCACTAGAACTGAAAATACCAATGATGCTGGCTACGCTGATGTAGATTGGTTTAAAGTAGAACCCTTACAGCCCTAAATTTATTTTGATTTTAAGGAAGATTCCCGAATCATTAATTCTAGGGGTAATACTTTGTATTCAAACTCAGTAATAGGTCTCTTGCTCTCAATCAATTGCAGCAGGAGTTCTGTAGCCAATTGGCCCATCTCAAAAGCAGGTTGTTTTACTACTGATAGGGAAGGTGATAACAAATCCGTTAAGTCAAGATTTGAAAAACCCATAAGGGCTACTTCTTCAGGAACTTTAATGCCTTTTGATTTGAAATAACGCAAACAATTGGTAGTGAGTTTATCTGCAGACGCAACAATGGCATCTGGAATTTTATCTAAAGAAATAAATCTATCAAGAGCGGCTTCTACTTCTTCATACAACATTCCACCATGTAGACAGAATTCTGTATAGGATTCTTGATAAGTAAAGCCATGATCTTCTAAGGCCTTTCTATATCCACCCAATCGTTCTTTGGTAATAGACAAGTGTGGCGATCCAGCAAGGTTAGCAATATGTTGGTGGCCAGTATCCAATAAATGTTTGGTGGCGTCATAAGCCCCTTTGAAATTATCAACTATTACTTTGTGTGTGTTAATGCTTTCTGCTACACGGTCAAAAAAAACAATGGGGAACCCACGGTCATGCAAATTTTTCAGGTGAGAAAAATCTTCCGTCTCTGCTGATACTGAAATCAATAAGCCGTCAATGGATCTTGATGCCAAATATTGAAGGTCAATCACTTCTCGGTCATAAGATTCATGACTTTGAGAAATGATAACATTATACCCCTTATCATAGGCAATGGATTCTATACCGTTAATGGCTTGTGAGAAAAAACTATTAGCAATTTCGCAAACTATTACACCTATTGATCTACTTCTTTTTTCTTTTAGGCTAAGTGCAATTGGGTTGGGGCGATAATTGATTTGTTCGGCATATTCCAGTACTTGTTTCTTGGTTGAAGGGCTAATCTCATAGCTGTCCCGCAATGCCCTAGATACCGTAGAGGTTGATAACCCTAGGGCTTTGGCAATGTCTTTGATGGTTACAGCTTCGTATTTCATTTTAAAATTGGCAGTATTGACTAACTGTCTTGAATCCCCAAATTACATATTTTATTTTTTATCAAGAATATTCGTCCTAAAGCTCCGGTTTTTAACATGATTACCTATCAAAACATAATAAATGGGTATTTAATTCTAAACCAATTAATTGATATCGATGCCGGGAACGATTGCGTAGATAAAGAATAGCCAATCAAGTTGAACTTTTGAAAACTAAACTACTTTGCTCTACAGATTCAATGGATTAATTGCTTGCCAAAGAATAATTGTCAAAACTCTGCCACCATTCTGTTTGAAAGATTGGATAAATAGGGCAAATGGGTATTTTACCTGAAATGAAATTATTCCAAGTTTGCAATTTGTTTCATAGCATCCACACTTTTGCCAATTGTTTTAAATCAAACTTGCTGTATGAAAAAAGTACAAATTTTAATCCTATTTATGGGGTTCTTGCTGCAACTAGCAGCACAAACAAAACCCATCAAGGGAAGCGTTACAGATGAAAGCACAGGGAAACCACTTTCTGGTGTTTCTGTAGTTGACAAAAAGTCAAAATCCGGAACAAAAACCGATGATTCAGGTAATTTTCAATTAACACTTAAGTCTGATGCTGT
>CAIZMD010000328.1 GCA_903933995.1 uncultured Bacteroidota bacterium | reverse complement strand
TTTTCTGCTTTTTGCGCCAAACGCACCATGTCTAATTTTGAAATCCCCAATTCAAATAATTCATTCAGGGCAAAAATGGTAGCACACTCCACCGCTGCAGAAGAAGAAAGACCTGCACCAAGGGGTACATCCCCAGCTACTACTGCATTAAAGCCGCCTTACTTATATCCATTTTTTTTGAGTTGATCCGCAATCCCAAACAAATAATTGGGCCATTGTAAGTTAGAAGGTTGCAAGCTTTCCAGATTGGCTTCTATTGACTGGTCTAAGTCTGCAGCACTCAAACAAATAGTATCATCTGCTCTTTTGCCTACGGCGATATAGATGGCTTTGTCAATGGCGGCGGGTAAAACAAATCCAAGATTGTAATCAGTATGCTCTCCAATTAGGTTGATTCTACCAGGAGACTTGACCAAGAGTTGGTGCTGGCCAAATTGTTTGGCGTACTGTGTTTGCACCAAGAGGGCGCAGTTGTTTTTTTCAGACATACAAGCAATTTATGGAAACTTCTAAAAAATTGAGCCGAGGCACGCCTCAGCTCAATTTCTGAATCTGCTAATCTTACTTACTCACTCAAAATATTATGTAAAACAGCAGTACAAATCTAAGTGATTTTGATATTAAATGTACTTTTTACACTTATTTTTTAACTTTTTTACAAATTCGTGGCTAAAAAGCGCCAAAATTCATTTCATCTGGTTAAATTGTTTTCCATTGCTATGCCAAAGTATCAAAAACAAACCCGCTTTCTGGTTGCCGTAGACTGTATCATATTCGGTTTTGACGGCACAGAATTAAAATTACTCTTAGTTCAAAGGGGACTAGAACCCGAAAAAGGTAAATGGAGCCTAATTGGAAGTTTTATTCGAGAAGAAGAAGATTTTGAAAAAGGTGCCAACCGGATCCTAAACGATATGACTGGATTGGAAGGCGTATACCTTGAACAATTACACGCTTTTGGAAAACCTGACAGGGATCCTATTGAAAGAACCATCTCAGTAGCATATTTTGCGCTGATTGATATTCATCAATATGAAAGACAATTAAATGATGATTATCATGCAGAGTGGTTTCCCATCAAAGAAGCACCCAGACTCATTTTTGACCATGAACAAATGGTAGAAATGGCCAAGAAAAGACTGCGTTATAAAGCAGCATTTCACCCCATTTTATTTGAGCTATTACCTGAGAAATTTACTGTACCCCAATTACAAAATTTGTATGAGGGAATCTTTGATACGGTTTTTGACAAAAGGAATTTTAGCCGAAAAATTCAATCAACCAAGCTCCTAGTCAAACAAAAAGACAAGGACAAAGAGAACAGTAAAAAAGGAGCTTATTACTATAAATTGGACAAACGTAGGTATGCAGCTAATTTTCATGCCTTCCTCAATTTTATTCCCAACCCAGATAATATCAAATAAGCCAGCAATAAAATTTGCTTTTATGCTTTAATAAGTGTTAATTTGACACGAATACAAAATCGATTGATTCATGCCTGAGAAAAAATATGCCATTGGTGTTGATTTTGGAACAGACTCTGTACGTTCTATTATTGTAGACACCAGCACCGGAACAGAAATGGCTGCTTCCGTATTTCATTATCCACGTTGGAAAGTAGGTTTATACTGTAATCCATCTGCCAATCAATTCAGACAACATCCCTTAGATTATATAGAAGGACTAGAAGCCACCATCAAAGAATGTGTTGCAAAATGTGGCCCAGCAATAGCTGCAGCGGTTTGCGGCATTGGTGTTGATACCACGGGTTCTACACCAGTAGCGGTTGACAAAACAGGTACTCCCCTTGCAATGC
>CAIZMD010000327.1 GCA_903933995.1 uncultured Bacteroidota bacterium | reverse complement strand
GTTATGGTCTGATTGGAAAGTGTGATTAGCTCGTTAATCATTAATTGAATGTTCATTCAATACATGCAATTGTTCTTCAGGATTAGCTCGCATTCGCTCGCTGATCCTGGGGGTGGGGGGGCTCAACAAAGCAGCCGCTACCTGCGCTCTGCGCAGGTGCGGTTTTTTTGTGCCTCTTCTCGCCGGAACGAGTTCCGCTCGAATAGGCACAAAAAAACCGCTCAACTTTCGTTGAGCGGCTGCTTGTTGGTCGGGAAGACAGGATTCGAACCTGCGACCCCCTGGTCCCAAACCAGGTGCGCTACCGGCCTGCGCTACTTCCCGATCATGGGTTTTATGCCGATGCCCTTTGAAAAAAGAGCGGTGAGGGCGGGATTCGAACCCGCGGTACAGAGTAACCCGTACGGCAGTTTAGCAAACTACTGATTTCAGCCGCTCATCCACCTCACCGTCCTACTCTCTTCAGAGAGGGCTGCAAAAATAGGTAGCTGAGTGCTAATTGCCAAAAAAGGATGCAAAAAAACTTAAAATAAAAATCCCGAAGCAGGGTTAAAGCTGTTCGGGATTCAAATAGATCAGGTTCAAAGGCTTACATAGCCGCTAATTGCACTTTCTGGGTCAATTCCATCACGTTCTCTCTAAAGATGCTATCAGTGTCCATTAAATCTTTAACGGTCTGGCAAGAGTGAATTACGGTGGTATGATCACGACCACCAAAATGTTCTCCAATGGTTTTTAGAGAATTCTTGGTAAAGGCCTTGGCCAAGTACATGGTAATTTGACGGGCTTGTACAATTTCACGCTTACGTGTCTTGTGCAATAACTTGTCATAAGGAACATCAAAATATTCGCAGACCATTTTCTGAATGGCGTCAATGGTAATTTCTTTGCTAGAAGTCTTGACAAAATTGCGCAAGACTTTCTTGGCCAATTCAACATCAATGTCTTTCTTGTTCAAAGAAGACTGAGCCAATAAAGAAATTAAAGCACCTTCTAGTTCGCGAACGTTGGTGTTAATATTATATGCTACGTACTTAACTACTTCTTTAGGCATATCCAGACCATCGTTCTTCATCTTCTTTTCTAGAATCTCAATCCTAGTTTCATAATCTGGAATCTGAAGGTCTGCACTAAGGCCCCAACGGAAACGGCTAAGCAATCTTTCTTGCATGCCATCCAAATCTTTGGGTGGTTTATCAGAAGTCAATACCAATTGTTTGCCGCTTTGGTGTAAGTGGTTGAAGATGGCAAAGAATGCGTCCTGACTTTTTTCAGCACGGCTAAAGAATTGCACATCATCTATGATCAAAACGTCTATAAGTTGATAGAAATGTATAAAGTCATTAATAGCGTTGTTACGGCTATGGTCTTTAAACTGGTTGATGAATTTTTCACTGCTCACATACAAAACCACTTTGCTAGGGTGCATGCGCTTTACTTCATTACCTATTGACTGGGCCAAATGCGTTTTACCCAAACCAACACCACCATAAATTACCAAGGGATTAAATGAATTACCACCTGGCTTATCTGCAACTGTTTTACCAGCCCTACGTGCTACCCTATTGCAATCACCCTCAATGAATGATTCAAAAGTGTACATATGGTTGAGCTGTGGGTCAATCTGCATTTTCTTAAGACCAGGAATCACAAATGGATTCTTAACTGGATTATCAATTACCAACGGGAAATTCATCTCGTTGTTATTGTAAGTCTTCATGTTGCTTGCAGGAATATCCATTGAGCCGCTGCGCCCATTGGTATTTCCACTATCCACCATAATGCGGTATTCTAATCTTGCGTCTTTACCCAATTCCCTTTTCAAGGTTTTGGCCAAAAGGTTCACATAATGTTCTTCTAAGTATTCGTAGAAAAATTGGCTAGGCACTTGAATCAGCAAAACGTTTGCTTTAAGTTCAACTGGCGTGATGGGTTCGAACCAAGTTTTGAAATGTTGCCATTCTACAATGTCTTTGATGATTTTTAAGCAATTGCTCCAGATTAATTCAGCGTTCTTGGCCATACAAAAGTCAACGATTTATAAACAGTTATTTTATTCTCAGAACAACCAATCTTTCCACATTTCCAATCCCTACAAGTTATCCTATTTTCTCCACATTTTGAAATGTTAAGAAAATAAATTGGGGGCTGCAATATGTACACTTTATGTTGAAAAAAAAATTTTTTATTTAGCATTAATATTCACTATAAAAATAGATTTGGAATTAGCCGTTTTAGTACTATTAAATGACGAAAATTTGTAATCCATGCGTCCCAGTTGAATTCCAGCCCAACCTACCTGATTTACCAGCACTTCTTTTTGGCTTTTATTGGAATATTTTCTGGGCTTTTCAAAGAACCGATGGGTGTGTCCACCAATAATTAAATCAATATCATAGCTCTCTTTTGCCAAAATTTCGTCACTAACTTTTCCGTCATCGTACTTATCCCCAAGGTGAGAAAGGCAAATGACCAGGTCACAACCCTTTTTTTTCAACATAGTAGCTGTTCTATTTGCCGCAATAATTGGGTCTTGATAAATGGTTTTTCCATACAAGTTTTCTGGCACCAATCCGGCTAGTTCAATCCCTACTCCTAATACTCCAACTTTGACCTTTCCTTTTTGAAAAATTTGATAGGGTTTGGTTTTCATTTCTAGTGCTGTTCCTGTAAAATCATAATTAGACATGAGTACGGGAAATTTTGCGTGCTCTAATTGTATAGCAAAGTTTTCAATCCCACCATCAAAATCATGATTACCCATGGTACAAGCATCATAACCCATCATGGTCATGGCTTTGATTTCTGGTTCACCCTTATATATATTAAAGTAGGGTGTTCCTTGAAAAATATCGCCTGCATCTAGCAAGAGCACTTGGCTTTGCTCCTGTCTAATTTTCTGAATCAAAGCAGCTCTTGCGGCTACCCCTCCCATTCCTTGGTTTCTTCCTCCATCCATGGGAAAGGGATCTAAGCGGCTATGAACATCATTGGTATGTAAAATGGTCAATTGATGAGCATTATCTGCTGCCAATAATTGTTCAGGCAAAAGACTTCCAGCTACCAATGCAGATCCGGCAACCATGCCTTGTTGTATAAATTTTCTTCTGTTCATGTACTAATCTTTTGAAAGGGTTACACGATTCTCTAATGCCGCATCAATGGTCTTGCCTGCAGCCGTCATTCTTTGAATCTGGTCAATTAACGCATCGCGCAGCGTATAACCCTTATTTTCCTGTGGGATGGGTTTTAAAAAGGGACAATCGCTTCCCCCATTGGCTACATAGTCAGAATTGGCAATGGTATAAGTAGCAACTGGATCCAAGGGTTTACCGGCAATCAATACTTTCACAGCTTTCTTGTCCTTGATCTCCATACTTATGCCAGCAATGGGCCATCCGCCGTCAATAGCTGTCTTATCTAGTAGTTGTTGTAATAAAGTACCACTAAGCTGTTGCAAGACCACTAAATTGTCAAAGGGCATGAGCTCATAGACCAAGCCAATGGTAATATCCCCCTTGGGAAAATAAGAACGAACACCTCCGTAATTGACAAAAGCTGCGTCTACCCTTTTGTTGAAAAGCTTTTCAGCACCGGCTTTCATGGCATCGGCCATAAAATTACCAATGGGAGATTCTGGTTGTTTTTTAGAAAGACCTTGTTTGGAAACACCAATCACTTTGCCCATGGTGGCTTGCATTTTACTGCCATAGGGACTTAAAAAACGAACCATGGAAGAATCTACGGGAGCGGATTTGCTGATTTGATAGTCTACAAAATCCACCGAATTGGTTTGCAGTTGATGGCTACAACCAAAAAACAGGACCAGGGTCCCGAAATAGACAAGTTTGCTATAAAATCTCATGAGGCTTGATTACTTGTTGAAAGATACATGGTTTCTTGGAGGGTTTGGACAAAAATAAGACCAGATATTCCTTAGATTTGCCGCAAAACAACTAAGTCATGTCATACGAGATTACAGGAAAATTAGTGGCCCGATTTGATATCGTGCAAAGAACTGAAACTTTCAAAACCCGCGAATTTGTGATTGAAAAGTCTGAAGATATCAATGGCCGTACCATCACCAATTATGTAAAATTCCAGTGTGTGCAGGACAAGACTGCCATGGTAGATAGGTATAATTTAGGAGATGATGTAAAAGTGCAGTTTAACCTAAGAGGTACCAAATGGGTTAAAGATGGTCGTGAAAATTATATTACCAACCTAGATGCATGGCGCATGGAATCTGTGAGCATGCAAGGTAGTCCTGCTAATAGCGGTGGCTACGCCGATGTTCCACCAGCAGCAGCCGGTGAATCTATTGATGATCTTCCTTTCTAAGGAAACCATCAATGACTTTTTAGGATAAGACCTAACAGTATGCAAAAAGAAATAGTATTAAAATTAAAGCCTGCCGAGGCGCTGGATGATAGTGTAATTAAAACCTAT
>CAIZMD010000326.1 GCA_903933995.1 uncultured Bacteroidota bacterium | reverse complement strand
TGATCATGCCATCTACCAATTCCACCCATTCTTTCTGAACCACCGTATCTGCCAATTCAGGGATTGGACCACCTGTAAACACTTTAATGGTTGCACCAAAATCTAATTGTAATTGTTGGAAACTTCCTGCTGGTAATTCATCTTGAATACGCAAGGATTGATGGCGCTCTTCCCATCTAATGGCATAGCCATCCATGGAAGACTGCCTAAAAGAGGGAATATCTATTTGACTTAATAAATCATCCACCAATACATGATCTACTGCTTGCTCAATGGGCAAGATAATAGCTTCCAAAGTCTGGCAATGTGCTTGTATTCTAGATCTTGCTTCTGCTACTGAAATCATGTGCTTGTTTTATCCACCAATGGCAATCATACTTCTATTATGAAGGTTATTGGTGTCTATTTTTTCAAAGTCTTTTGAAAATTGTCCACCCAATGCTGCGTGCTTGTCCCAAATGGACATTTGAATCAATTGCTCCAAGTCTCCACCTGAACGTAGGATTCCTAAGAGGTCTGATTCAGACTCAGAAAATAGACAATTTTTAATCTTACCATCGGCGGTAAGCCTTATTCTATTACAAGTACTACAAAATGCAGCACTCATGGTTGTAATAAATGCCAGCTTTCCTTGATGCCCTGCTACCGTATAATATTTACTAGTATCACTGGCTTCTGTTGCAAATGCAGTTAACTGATGTTTTTGGCCAATTTGTTGCAACATTTCTTGCCAAGTAACCAATTTATCAGCATTCCAATTATTTCCATCAAAGGGCATGAATTCAATAAATCGCACTGTAATAGATTGGTCTTTGGTTAAGTGTACAAAGTCAAGAATCTCTTGATCATTTAATCCTTTTACAACTACTACATTTATTTTAACCTTGAATCCCCTTTGCATTAATAATGCAATATTCTCTTTTACTTTTTCAAAGAGGTCTCTACCAGTAATCAATTGAAATTTTTCTCTTTGCAGGGTATCTAAACTAATATTGATAGATTGAATACCTGCTGCTTCTAATTGATCCAAAAACAACTCTACCCTTGTACCATTGGTGGTAATGGCCAATTCCACACCCAAACCGCCTAACAATTGAATGATCTCTGCAGCATCTTTTCTGACAAAGGGCTCTCCTCCGGTTAACCTAATTTTCTTGACACCTAGGTTTACAAATGTTTGAGCAATTTTCAATATTTCTTGTGGCTGCATCAATTGCTGATGGGGCATAAAATGATAGTCTTCATTGGGCATGCAATAAAAACACCGGAGATTGCAATTGTCCGTTAAAGAAATTCGCAAATAATCATGTATCCGATGGTGCTTGTCAATGAGCATCTTGCTGATTTAATAATTGTTGAAATTTAGCATAATCCTCCGCTGTGTCAATATCTAAAGCACCCAATGGAAAATCTACCAAAACTACGTCCTCTATCTGTTTCTCTACTAATTTTTTGGCTCCTCTGTCTCCTTCAAGCAGCCTGATTTCCGGAAAATATTGATGAGAGAACAATACTGGTGTTCCATATTGTTGCTGGTATTGTGCTGCCACTATCCTTTTGCCTGATTGTTGAAAAGCATCTATCATTTTAAACAACAATTGTCTATCTAAAAATGGTTGATCACTTACAACAAATAAAACCGTGTCAATGTTGGGTTGTTTTTCTAATAAAGAGGATAATCCAAATTGAATAGAGGCAGACATTCCTGCTTGCCAATTGGCAAATGGAACTAATTCCAAGGAATTGACATTGATAACCACTTCAATTTCTGTTGTATATTTTCCTGTAACCAAACATATGATGGCGGGATTCAGCGCCTGCACTTCTTCCACAATATGTTCCAATATGGTTTGTTCACCATAAGGCAATAACATTTTAGCCTTGCCCATTCTGGTTGCTGCACCTGCAGCCAATATGACAACTCCTAGTTTCAAAGACTGCTATGTATGGGTGAGTTTTTTTGTTTCAGATGCACTGGCTCCGTTTCATGAATCACGGCCATAATTTCTGCACAGATGGAAAGGGCAATTTGATCAGCTGTTTCCGCACCAAGATCCAAACCAGTTGGACCATATAATTTATTCAGATCCAGTGTTGCAAGGTCAAGACCTCGGTCTTGGATCTCGGATAATATTCTAGTTCTTTTACCGGATGGCCCTAATAAACCAATATAGGGCAGATGAGAAGTCAATAAAGTTTCCAACATGGCTAAATCATATTGGTAATTATGGGTCATCAAAACCAATGCAGTTCTATTATCTACTTGAATTTTGGGTAAGATCTCTGAGGGCTTTCCCACTAAAATTTCGGTTGCATCTGGGAATCTTTGTGTATTAGCGTGGGTAACCCTTCCATCAATAAGGGTGGTATACCAACCTAGTATTTTTGCCATTTTTATTAATGGAATGGCATCATTACCCGCACCAACTAAGTATAAGGCAATGGGAGGCAAACAATAATCTAAAAAGAACATTTGTTGGTTCTCTCCAAGTTGGTATTCAAAATGTGCAGACTGATTTTTAGTAGTATGTTGCTCAATTAAATTGAGTACTATTTGATCTTGAATCGTCTCTGATAAGCAATTCAAATCCATGGTACCCAAATGGGTATCATGATTGGTAGAATAAACCGTA
>CAIZMD010000325.1 GCA_903933995.1 uncultured Bacteroidota bacterium | reverse complement strand
TTCTAATGCACTTTGTGTAATTGGAAGAAGAAGTCTCACTAAAGATTTATTTCTAGACAGAAGAGCTTTTCTAAACTCCTATGACTACACTTCAGATCCAGAAGGAGAATTATTGGTGAATGTAATTAGACCAATTGGGCCCGTTTGCGGTGGTATTAACTTGGAGTATTATTTTTCAAGAATTGATAACCAAAAATTAGGAGCTGGAACAAAATTGCCCCATAATGTGATGGGCTTAATTGGCGTTGCCAATAGTAGTGACGGAGATTTAAGACCTGGTTTGCCTGTTCAAATGATTGAAGTGCATGATCCAGTTCGCTTATTAATTATCGTAGAGCATTATCCAGAAATTGTATTGAAAACAATTCAATCAGATCCTGCAATCTATGAATGGTATATTAATGAATGGGTGCATTTAGTAGTCATCAATCCCAAAGACAAACTATTGTATCATTTTGCAAATGGAATATTCTCTCAGTATGACCCACTCCATGGTGAAGCTGAGAAAATGCATCATCCACACCAGGTTATTGCAAATGGCATTGAAATGAGTTCCTTTGAAATTGAAGACGCTACTAGAGAAAATCTTCCCATTTTTAGCATCAATAAAAAATCATAATGGTAGAATTAATACAATTTTTTGCCTATATACCTTTGCTGGGTTTTGCTTTGAGTGTGCTTCAAAAAAAGAAACACGAAAAGTCTTTGGCAGCTATTTTAATTACCACAGCGGCGGCACAGTTTTTATTATTGTGCTATATGATTTTTCATTGGGTTAGAGCGGGCATTCCAAAATTAGATATTCGTCAATTTACAATTCTAGACACACCTCAATTTGATTTTTACATTGATTTTTATTTTGACAAAACTTCAGCCATTTTCCTTTTAGTTGGAACTATATTAACCCTATTAGTTTCTGTATTTAGTAAATATTATATACACAGAGAAGAAGGTTACAAAAGATACTTTAACAATATTCAATTGTTTTTCTTTGGATTCAGCTTATTAATAGTTTCTGGAAATTTTGAAACCTTATTTATAGGTTGGGAAATGGTGGGCATCAGTTCTTTTTTATTGATTTCATTTTACCGTGACAGGTATTTGCCCGTTAAAAATGCCATGAAAGTAGTGTCTTTGTATAGATTAGGAGATGTATTTCTTATCTTGGCTATGTGGTTTAATCACCATCTCTGGCATTCCAATATTTCTTTTTCTCAACTAGATGATTCGCTAGCGGTAATGTCAAAAATTAATGATCATTATTTTCTAGCTATCATGATTGGCTTAGCACTTTTTTTAGGATCTGCAGTAAAATCAGCTATGTTTCCTTTTTCGTCTTGGGTATCTAGGGCTATGGAAGGCCCATCAAGTTCAAGTGCTATTTTTTATGGGTCACTCTCTATTCATTTGGGTATTTTTCTTTTATTAAGAACTTATTCGTTTTGGGAACATTTGCCAATGCTTAAAGTGGTAATTATTGTTTTTGGAGCTATCACCTGTATTACCAGTAATACAATTGCTAGTACACAGCCAGCGGTAAAGACTAAAATTGCGTACGCATCAATTACGCAAATAGGACTGATAGCAATAGAGATTGCCTTAGGTTGGCACAACTTGGCATTATTGCATTTTGCGGGGAATGCTTTTTTAAGAGCGTACCAAATTTTAGTTTCGCCATCTGTGCTCGGTTATTTAATACACAACCAATTATTCCATTTTATACCAAGAAAAGAAGGTAGTCAAAATAGGCTACTCAATTCTTTGTATATGTTGTCTATTAAAGAGTACAATATGGATCTTGCGCACTATCATTATTTATGGAAGCCATTTAAAAAATTTGGAACAGTACTTGGTAAAATGAACCAAAAACTAACACTAGCTTTTGTGATATCAGTTTTTGTTTGGGGTATTTTTTTAGACATTAACACTGGTTTATTTGAAGAATGGGTATTAGATGTATTTGCCATTCTTTATTCAATTATCTCTTTGCTGTTTATACTAAGTTCTTTCAGTGAACGCGCGTCTGGTAAAAACGCCTGGAATAAAGTTATTGTAGGGCATTTATTTATTACATTAAGCATCTCTGTTAATAGCCATATTCCATATAAATATTTGATGCTATATTTAGGGTGTATTGCCTTTTTTGGTCTTTTAGGACTGCTGTCATTATTGAACTTAGAAAAAACTGAAAAAGACATTAGTTTACATCAGTATCATGGCAACTCCTATGAGTACTCTGGTGCAGCAGTGGTTTTTTTAATTTCCTGTTTGGGTCTGGTTGGTTTTCCCATATCACCCTTGTATGTTGGACTAGATCTTTTATTAACCTATATAGAAAGCCATCAATACCTGTTAATTGGATTTACAGCCTTGAGTTTGCTTTTTATTGAAATTTCTCTTTTACGAATTTATACAAGACTGTTCTGTGGTCAACACAAGAAAACGCACCATCCCATTGC
>CAIZMD010000324.1 GCA_903933995.1 uncultured Bacteroidota bacterium | reverse complement strand
GCTGGAATCTGTATATCGGGGGCAAAAACATTGTCATCCACATCTATCTTATATTGAAAATGGGTCTCAAATCTTAATGCTTCTAATTCTAGGTAAAGCAGGAGCGATTTTAATTCATCGTCTAGCGAAATGGCATTTTTATTACTTTGGTCAAGGGTAATGCGCATTAGATCGGCAAACTTACCCAAATACATATTGGCCTCTCGTTTATTGTTCATCAAGATAATTTCTTGAATGCTGTTAAGGGCATTGAACATAAAATGCGGGTTCATCTGCGCTTTTAGCGCACTAAGCTGAGAATGTCTCATCTGCTCCAACACCCTTACTTTTTCTGTTTCTTCTTGATTCTGTTTCTCTAAGACACGAATGCGTAACATGAAAAAATAAATGCCGGCTCCAATCACTACTAATAGTAAGACTATGATAAACCACCATTTCTTCCACCAATATTCATCAATACTAAATTGGATAGATGCAGTTGAACTACTTACAATGCCGTCTTCATTGAGTACCCTGGATTCAAAGATATAATTACCAGAAGGCAAGGATGTAAAACGGACCAGGTTCTCAGAAGCTTTCAAACTTACCCAACTGCTGTCTGTTCCCAATAAACGGTATTGGTATTGAAAACTCCCCCCGCTTTTTAAAGCCGCACCCAATAAGGTTACAATAATATTAGTGGTAGAAGAAGGCAATTCAATTTTGTTTTGAATAGCATATTTTTTCCCGTCTACCATTAAACCACTAATGGATGCATAGGGTCTTACAGCATTGACCGTTTGAATAGATTTTGGGAAAAAGAGAATCCCTTTAGAAGTAGCTAAATAGACCGTGTCTTTCCAAACTTCAACGTCAAATATTTCTTGCTTAGGAAGGTCTCGAGCTATGACTATTTTGGTCAACTTTCCGGTTGCGAATTCATAACCCTGTGCTCCATTAGACATGACCATCCAAACCTGCTGTTGGTCACTGGTCAAGCCTTTTATTTTGTTATTAATAAGACCATCTTTGATTGTTAAATGCTTTGTAAACTTTCCATTTTTGAAAAAGTATAAACCTTGGTCAATGGTTGCAATGCAGATTGTGCCATCTGGTAATTCAGTAAAATGGTGCGCACTTAAGGGCTCACTCGTTTGTGGGTCTTTTAGTTTTACCCAAACACCATTTTGATGGTATTGCAATCCATCCACAAATCCAACCCAAAGCCTTTGATCCTTTTCCTGGTAGCACAATCCCCTGTTACGCTGTTGGTATAAGTTCAAATTATAGAATCCACCACCAGTTTCTTTTTCCATGATACTGGCGTTCAAATTGAACTCTTTAACAACCTTGTCAAAAAGGTCCTTTCTATTTTGAGGAAAAGAAGCAATTAACAATCCACCCGAATAAAAAATAACACCGTCTTTTCTAAATAAATAATTCTTTGCAGAAGCTGCAAATTTGATTTCTGTAAACTTACCCGTTTGTGGTTGTAATTTTTCAGTTGTCAATTTTGACAAATACAATTCATTAGTTGCTGTATCAAATTCAATGGCTTGTATATTTCTTTCATACTGTTGTTGAAACAGTTTTTGCTTGGAAAATTGGTGGCGGTATTCAAACAATTCACCAGCAAGAGAAGCTGCATAAATAGTCCCCTTTTTTCTATCAATGGCCAAATGACTCACCCCT
This sequence comes from uncultured Bacteroidota bacterium, assembly GCA_903933995.1. Classification (GTDB taxonomy): domain Bacteria; phylum Bacteroidota; class Bacteroidia; order Chitinophagales; family Chitinophagaceae; genus Sediminibacterium. The sequence continues at coordinate 7,204 of CAIZMD010000324.1, read as the reverse complement.
TCTGTATTCAAACCCATGTCAAATCCATTGGATGCATACAATTGTAAATTGGGAATTTGATACACCCCATTCTTTAAAGTAGCAATCCAATATCCCCCTTCTTTTCCTTTGCAAATGGCAGATATGGCTTCCGATTGGAGAAAATGATTCATCCACACATATTTACCTCCCTGACGTTTAAACCATATTAGCCCATTCTCTGTTCCAATAAAGAGATTGCCTTCATCGTCATCATAAGCAGAAAGGGGAAACAGTTTCTTTTGTTGTAACTGAGCCGTAACGGGATGTTCACGTAGGGTATGTGCTTGATAAGAAAATAAATAAGGTTTTAGATCGGTAGGATTTCTTCTTTGAAATGCAAGGGTCTGTTTGTTTTTAAAAGATGGATAGAATCTAAACTGATTCAACAATTTAAACTCTTTGAGGTATTGACCATTCAACCCAATAAAAGGAATATTGCTAATGGTTTGTTCTCCCAATGCTGAAACAGTTCCCTTGTCAACTTGACTAAATAAAACCGAACCATCATGCATGGTAGCAATGGCCTCTTTAACAGAATTGGCTTCTAATAATTTGGTGACCGTCTGTTTTCCCAGATTAAACCTATAAATATGGTTTAAATTATTGTTGACTACTAAGCGTCCTTGTTGATCAAAAGTAAATTCTGTTAGTTGATTTTTATAGAAGGGTTCCCATGGCAAATACCTTAGAACAGAATCTGTACTGGTACGAAAAATTTGACCATTAAAATTATGAAACCAAATAGTTCCTGTCTTGTCTTCCAAAATACCAGTAACTGCATTACCCCTTGATTTGGGATTGTTTAACAAAAAGAAACTATTCCCATCGTATCTTACTAAACCTTCAGAAGTACCTACCCAAAGAAAACCCTTAGTATCAATTTTCAAATCATATACTTCATTGCTAGGCAATCCTGATCCAACATCAAAATGTATGAGTGAAGGAGTTTGACCCTGGGCTTGAAAACCCAGTAAACAACTTGCGATAGCAAAAAATAATGTGCGAAAAAGCATCCTTAAATCTAAGGAATAGGATTGGATGAACATACACTAGGTTTCAAATAGGATCATTGAAATGAAAGATACTTGTTGAATAGGAATCATTCTTCCCAAACCCCAGCCCCTTCTCTAATTAATTCATAAGGTTCCTTGGTGCAGTCTACAATGGTAGAAGGCACCATGCCACCAATACCACCATCAACTACTATATCCACTTGGTTTTTGAAATTCTCATAGATTAGTTCAGGATCTGTGTATTCTTCCACCATGACACCAGGTAGTGATGCAGAAAGGATAGGATGACCAAGTTCTTGCACAATGGTTCTGGCAATTTGGTTATTGGGGATTCTCAAACCAATGGTACTTTTTTTACTCTGAAGTAGTTTGGGAACCTCTTTACTAGCGGGAAGGATAAAGGTATAAGCCCCAGGTAAATGATTCTTGAGCATCCTATATAGTGGCGTACCAATACTCTTGGTGTATTTACTCAAGTCACTTAAATCATAACAAACAAAACTTAATTGTGCCTTGGATGGATCTACCTGTTTGATTTTGGCAATCCGCTCAATGGCCTTGTGTTGGGTAATATCACAGCCCAAACCGTAAATGGTATCTGTAGGATAAATGATGATACCCCCCGATTGCAGACAGTCAACAATCATTTTAAGGTATCTGGGGTTGGGATTGACTGGGTGAACTTGGAGTAACATGGTGCTAGATTCTTGGTTAAAGTTAAACCTATTCTCCCAGAGGCAATAAAAAAGAGGTAGCGAACTACCTCTTTTCGGTTTGTAACCCCCAATGAAACTGTTTACCTAGAAAGGTGTATTGGTAATAGCCAACTGCAGTTTTCGAATGTAAAAATAGGGCGGGTATTCTGTTCTAACAAAGTGAAAATCACTGAATTTTAAACGGTGTTTTAACGGTAATTTTTCAGTTAAAACAACAGCGGAAATGTAAAATACTTGTTAGAAATTAGAGCAATCAGGTATCTGTTCTCTAAACACCCTCCCAGGAATGGGTTCCTACACATTCTCAACCTTAATGTTGAAACAATGATTAAGATTGCATTAGTAGATGATCATCTGCTATTCAGGAGGGGGCTTGCAGTGATCATTAATAGCTTTCAAGAATACAAGATTGTTTTTGAAGCTAATAACGGAAAGGAGTTAACACAAATGTTGTCTCCCCATAACCTCCCATCCATTGTTCTGCTAGATATTACTATGCCAGAAATGAATGGATATGAAACAGCAAGATGGATCTATACGCATTATCCTACTGTAAAAGTATTGGCATTGAGCATGCTCAATGATGAAAAATCCATTATCAAAATGCTGAAAAATGGTGCCAAAGGTTATATTCTAAAAGATTCAGAACCCATGGAGTTAAAAAGGGCATTGGATAGTTTGGTAGAAAAAGGCATTTATCTAAATGATATCATGTGTTCCAATATTGTTCATTCCATGAATCATCAACTAGATGAAGACGAAGATTCCTTGCGCAAAAAAATAGAAATCACAGAAAGGGAAACAGAGTTTTTAAAAAGAATCTGCAGTGACCTTTCATACAAACAGATTGCGGATGAAATGTATCTAAGCCCCAGAACCATTGACGGCTACCGCGATACCCTCTTTCAAAAACTACAAGTTACAACGCGCATAGGGCTGGTATTGTATGCCATTAGAAATGATATTGTGACCATATAAAAAAGAACCCCCGCTACTAGCGAGGGTTCCTATAAAATCAGTTAAAGATTTATTGAATTTCCCAAACCTCTTTACCACGAATCAATTTGTCTAAATCACCCTTACCTTTTGAAGTAATGATTTCTTCAATTTGCATGGCCATTTGGTCTTCATAACAAGCCCTTTCAGTTTCATAGAACACACCAAAAGGACGTGGGAAATGCTCACCACTTTGATTAGGATCGTCAAACATGCGCACCAAAATTTGTGCTTTGTAAAAGTCCTTCTCATCATGAATCCAAAGATCATCAGTAGAAGCGCCTTCTGCCAAATCAACTACAACTGGTTTTAATCCGTCTAGCTTAATACCAAATTGTTTGTTGGCACCATACACCATGGGTTTGCCATGTTCTAGGTATAATCCTTGGTCTTGTTTGGTTCCTTTTTCAGTGAATACTTCAAAAGCACCATCATTAAAGATGTTACAGTTCTGATAGATTTCTAAGAAAGAAGTTCCTCTATGTGCATTGGCACGGGTTAACATGTATTGCAAGTGCTTAGGATCACGATCCATACTTCTACCAATAAAACTGGCATCGGCACCCATGGCCAAGGCCAAAGGATTAAATGGATGGTCAATAGATCCAAAAGGAGTTGACTTGGTTACTTTGTTGGTTTCAGAAGTAGGTGAATATTGACCCTTGGTTAAACCATAGATCTGGTTGTTGAAGACCAACAAATTCACGTCTAAATTTCTACGCAACATGTGAATAGTATGGTTACCACCAATACTCATGCTATCTCCGTCTCCAGAAACAATCCATACACTCAATTCAGGACGGCTAGCTTTTAATCCACTGGCAATGGCTGTAGCCCTACCGTGAATGCTGTGCATACCGTACACATTCATATAATAAGGGAAACGGCTGCTACAACCAATTCCGCTGATAATGACAATATCTTCTTTAGCAACACCAATGGTTGGCATTACTTTTTGAACTTGGGCCAAAATGGAATAATCGCCACATCCTGGGCACCAACGCACTTCTTGGTCGGTGGCAAAATCCTTAGCTGTCAGTAAGGGAGCAGCTGTTGCAGTTTCACTCATGTACTAATTTTTTATACGACAATTCAAAAGAAAATAAATAGTGGGGTTAAAGTTACGATATTCTAGCCTAGGATATACCCAAAAAATGGAAGGATCTCTTAAAAATCCCTATCCTTTTTGTAATTCTTCCCAATATTCGGCAGCTCTACGGGTATGTGGAATCACAATAGTGCCACCCACAATATTAGCCACGGCAAAAACCTCGTACAACTCCTCTGTGGTCACACCTAGCTCAAAACTCTTACCCAGATGATATTTGATGCAATCATCGCAACGCAATACCATGCTAGACACCAAACCCAATAACTCCTTGGTTTTTTTGTCTAAAGCACCCGCTTCATAGGTATTGGTATCAAGGTTCCAAAGGCGTTTCATGACCAAATTATCCTTACTCAGGATTACCTCATTCATTTTCTGCCTATAATCATTGAATTCATTCACCATTTCGCTCATAATTACTGATTTTGACCCCAAAAATAAGGCCGACCGCTCGTCTTGGCCAATAATTTGTATTTTGAACATTCAAATAGAACAAATGAAAAAGACTGCGTTTTTGTTATTCCTGCTAGTAGCACAGCATTTGATGGCCCAAAAAGGAAAGGACCCCATAAAAGTGACCGATATGCTGCAGATTAAACAGGTATTGGGTGTGAGTCTAAGCCCAGACGGCAGCAAAACAGCTTTTGTAGTCAACCAAATTGAACCCGATGGTGACCTGAAATGGGAATACAAATACAGCAATCAAATCTATCTGTCAGATGGCATGTCAAATCCCAAGGCTTTGACAGCTAAGGAAAATGCCAGCCAACCAGCCTGGAGCCCCAATGGCAAACAACTGGCATTTGTTCGCGTGGCCGATGGAAAGCCCCAGATTTTTCTACTCTCTTTAGACGGCGGAGAAGCCCAACAATTAACCAAGTTTAAATACGGTGCGGGTAATCCCAAGTGGAGCCCAGACGGAACCAAGATCTTGTTCTCTGCTTCCGTTCCTCTCAAGGATCTATTAAAAGACAATGACCTCAATCCAGGCAAAACCATTCCAAAATGGCCTTTTGAAAAACCCGGATTTCCAAGCAATGAGCAACTTACAGCAAGTACAGCAAAAGCAGATCCTGACGGAAGTTTAGAAGAAATTCGCGCATACCTAGAACAAAATGCCAACGACAAAAAAGCCAAGGTTTTTAATAAACTCAATTTTCAAGAAGAGAGTACTACTTCACCAGAACTCTCTTTCAATCATTTCTTTAGCGTGTCAGTCAACAATGGCAACCAAGTAACAGCATTGACACATGGTTTTTACAAGTACCAAGCTGCAGACTATACACCAGACGGAAAACAACTGATCTTGGTAGCAGATATAGACAGCACTGAACACCCAGACAGGTCTTTGGAAAGCGCTATTTATTTGGCTAACGCCGATGGTAGTAATCTAACATTGCTGCTAGGAGAAAAAGGCAAAACTTATAATAGCGCCAAAATTTCTCCCTCAGGAAAATGGTTGGCTTTTCAGTTTGGGTTGACTGGTTTTGTAGATATCCCACAATTGGCCGTAATGCCTTTAAATGGTTCAACCAAAGATATTCGGGTACTGCCTTTTGACCGAAACAAGGGTGGACTAACCTGGAGTGCCGATGAACAGTGGTTGTATTTTACCGCACAATCTAATGGTGGGCAACCCTTGTACCGCATGAATCTCAATAGCAAAAAAGCTGAAGCGCTAAGCGATTTTAATGCCGGTATCAGCAGTTTTGATTTGCGTAATAACCAACTGGTATTTAGCAAGGTAGAAGTGGCCAATCCTTCTGAATTATACAGCGCTGATGCCAATATGAAAAATGCCAAATGCATCAGTCATTTTAACGATGGATGGTTGGCAAATAAATCTTTGAGCTATCCAGAAAAATACAGTTTCAAAAATGAGAAAGGATTAACCGTAGAATACTGGGTCATGAAACCCTACGGCTATGAAGCAGGCAAAAAATATCCCGCTATTTTAGACATTCATGGAGGACCAACCGCCATGTGGGGACCCGGTGAATCTAGCATGTGGCATGAGTTTCAGTACTATGCTTCCAAAGGTTATGTGGTGGTCTATGGTAACCCAAGAGGTTCCGGTGGTTATGGTGCGGAATTTTTAAAAGCCAATTTGAATGACTGGGGTAAAGGTCCTACTTATGACGTGTTAACCTATCTAGACAAAGCCGTGGCGCTTGGATTTATTGATAGTTCCAAACTAGCCGTAACAGGTGGTTCTTATGCGGGCTATTTGGTGGCTTGGATCATTAGTCATGACCAACGTTTTAAAGCAGCTTGTGCGCAAAGAGGAGTTTATGATTTGGGTACTTTTTTTGGAGAAGGCAATGCTTGGAGATTGGTGCCCAATTATTTTGGTGGATATCCATGGGAAGCTGCGGCTAAGCCCAATATTGAAAGAGAATCACCCATTAACTATGTAGCAGATATACATACACCTTTTATTATTTTTCATGGTGAGAATGATTTGCGCACGGGCGTGATTCAAAGTGAAATGTTGTACAAGAGTTTGAAAGTGATGGGACGTACGGTAGAATATGTGCGCCATCCAGGTGGTACACATGAACTAACCAGAACCGGTAATAACCGTCAAAGAATTGACCAGATGCTACGCACCATGGAATTCTTTGAAAGATTTATCAATCATTAATCTAGTGAAGGGTTTTTATCCAGTCTTGGATGCCAAGGGTCACTTTTTTAGCAACGTCTAATCTGAACTTGGGGTCCATGATTTTTTTCTCGTCTTCTGGATTGCTCAAAAAAGCAATCTCTAATAAGGCATTGGGAAAATCGGTTGGCGCATTGAGGGTGAAATTGAAATTACCCACGTTGCCAAACTCTTCCAATTTCAAAGTGAGCATTTGTTTGAGCAGGGCTTGAGACAGGGGTCTAAAACCAATATGCTTATAATAGGTACTCACGCCTTGAACAGCGCTATTGGCCGATGAATTGAAGTGCAGACTAATCAGAAAATCAGGATTCTGTTGTTGCAGAAATAGCACGCGGTCTTTCATGTCAAAACTAGTGTCATTGTTGCGAGTCATGATGACTTTTTTGACACCTAGTTTTTTCAAATTCTTTTCTAGGGCCTTTGCAAAAAGTAACGTGTATTCCTTTTCAACTGCATGATACTTGCTGCTTTCAGCACCGGAATTATTACCACCATGACCAGCGTCAATGGCTATGACCATTTTTTTAAGATCCGGCAAAACAGGTTGTCTTCTAACTTGAATCACCAAACTCTTTCCCTTGTATCCTATGGAATATCCCCAGTGTTGTTGGTGTTTGAGTTCTATGGTCACGCGTACTACATCGTCTTCAACCTGATTGTAATATAAGTTCTTGACTTCTTTGAG
>CAIZMD010000323.1 GCA_903933995.1 uncultured Bacteroidota bacterium | reverse complement strand
TGCATCTAATGTAGCATTTGTGAGACCCCATCCACTCAGGGTTTCTTTGGCATAATTGGCCGCTTTTAAATAGCCGGGTGAATTGGTGAGCCTATTACCGTTTAAGTCCGTTAAATGGAGGGCTATATCCATTACTTTGCTGTGTTGTAAGCCCTCTTCTCTAATTTTTTGCATCATGGTCAGGTCCAGTTTTTCTTCCTGGGCAAAACCAAAAACGGGGGATAAGCAGGCGCTCAATAGCACCGATGCCATCAAATGTTGGTATCTCATGATAGTAGTTTAGGTAAAACAAGTTATAAAATACTGTTCAAACATGGTTATCGGATTTATGAATGGATGGGTTTAACTTTGCAGCATGCGAAAATGGAGCATGGATGAGTTAGGAAGAATGTCTGTTCAGGCATTCAAAGAAGCCAAGAAAAATCCTTTGGTGGTGGTCTTGGACAATGTGCGTAGTATGCACAATGTGGGATCGGTGTTTAGAACTTCGGATGCGTTTAGAATAGAAGCCATCTGTTTATGTGGTTATACACCACAACCTCCCCATAGGGATATCCAGAAAACAGCGCTTGGGGCAACTGAAACGGTGAACTGGGCACACTATGATAGCACTTTGGAGGCTATTCAAGATTTGAAGACCAATGGGTATAAAATTTATTCGGTGGAACAGGCAGAGGGGAGTATCTCCCTTGAACAGTTCCAGTATGGGGATGAAAAAATTGCGGTTGTTTTTGGCAATGAAGTAGAAGGAGTAGATGCAGAAGTCTTGGCCCAGTCAGATGGTTGTATAGAAATTCCCCAATTAGGCATGAAACATTCTTTAAATATTTCTGTGGCGGCAGGAATTCTGCTTTGGAAATTGACCGAACCTAGACTGGCAGATTTATAAGCAGAACTAAAAACTATTTGTATAATATCATTGAACAATATTAGATACATGAGTACCCTTAAAAGATACCTGAGTTTAGTAAAATTTTCCCATACCATTTTTGCACTTCCCTTTGCCATGATTGGCTTTTTTTTAGCCATCACAAAGGCAGATATCAATTTAAAAGAAGACGCCAGACTAGGATGGGGCATTCAGTTCCCAGAGACATGGCAATTGGTTTTGGCCAAATTCTTTTTGGTCTTGGTTTGTATGGTAACGGCCAGAAGTGCGGCAATGGCATTTAACCGTTATTTAGATCGGAGTTTTGATGCCAAGAACCCTAGAACCGCCATAAGAGAAATTCCACAAGGGATTATATCCCCCAATAGTGCCTTAAGATTCGTGATATTGAATTGTCTTATATTCACAATTGCTACTTATACCATTAATCCTATTTGTTTTTTTCTATCGCCTGTGGCATTATTTGTGATTTTGTTTTATAGCTATACCAAAAGATTTACGGCGCTTTGTCATTTGGTATTGGGTCTGGGTTTATCATTGGCACCCATTGGGGCTTTTTTAGCGGTAACTGGACATTTTAGTCTTTTACCCATTTTGTTTTCTTTTACGGTACTTTTCTGGGTAAGTGGGTTTGATATCATTTATGCCATGCAGGATATTGACTTTGACCAATCTCAAGAATTGAGGTCTATTCCTTCTGTACTTGGTGCTCAAAAAGCACTAAAAGTTTCGCAGGCACTCCATTTTTTAAGTGCCATAACAGTAATTGTTGCAGGATGGTATGGCGGTTTTCACCTTGGGTATTGGTTGGGCGTTGCTGTATTCATTGGAATGCTGATTTACCAGCATAGTATTGTTAAATTCAATGACCTCAGCCGAGTAAATATTGCCTTTATGACTGCTAATGGAATAGCAAGTGTTGTATTCGGGGTATTGGTAATTGTAGACCTATATTTGTCATAATGGCCAGAATACTTTGTATAGACTATGGTGGAAAAAGAACAGGCTTGGCCGTAACAGACCCCTTGCAAATCATTGCTACAGCACTAGAAACCGTTGCAACGCATGATTTGTATACCTATTTGAAAGCCTATTTTGCCAAAGAGCCTGTTGAACTCATATTGATTGGTGCGCCCTTAAATTTAGATGACACACCCACCCATGCCACCCCCTTAGTTGAAGCTGCTTGTATTAGGTTGCAAAAAGAATTTCCCCATATTCCCATTAAAAAAGTGGATGAGCGTTTTACCTCTAAAATGGCATCTAGGGCCATGGTAGAAATGGGGATGAAGAAAAAAGACCGCCAAGTGAAGGGTAATATTGATCAAATTGCCGCCACAATCATGCTCCAAGAGTACCTGCAATCAATAAGTTAGGGAACTATTTGCTGGTTGGGGCTTTTGCAGGTATTTTTGCAGCCACTAAATAGTTAATAGATGATCCTTCCCATAGTTGCTTATGGTGCTCCTGTACTCAGAAAAATGTGTAAAGATATTGATGCCAATTATCCTGGATTAGACAAACTAATTGAAGATATGTGGGAAACCATGTATGCTAGCAATGGGGTAGGTCTTGCTGCGCCTCAGATTAATAAAGATATCCGCTTATTTGTCATGGATAGTGTACAGATTTTTGAAAATCTGGAAGAAGATGAATTGGGTTTATACCCCGATGGTCCAGGCATCAAAAAAGTCTTTATCAATGCGCATATTGTAGATTTAGAGGGTGATGAGTGGGCCTATAATGAGGGATGTTTGAGTATTCCTAAAATTAGAGAAGACGTTTACAGGCAAGAAACGGTGATCCTTAATTACTTGGATGAGCAATTTGTAGAACATACGGAATCCTTTAATGGTATTACTGCCAGAGTAATCCTACATGAATACGACCATATTGATGGGAAATTATTTATTGACTATATCAAGCCATTGCGTAGAAAATTATTACAGGGAAAACTAAATGATATCAATAAAGGAAAGATCAAGGTTGATTATAAAATGATATTTCCAAAATGATGCGCTACCTGATCCTGACCTTATTGGTTTGTCCTATGTTTTCTATGGCACAGGATACTACGGTGCTCATAGACAAGCAACCCTTTACTTTAGCCGAAGTAGTTGTTAGGAATAATTTTGACTATAAGCGCTTATTGGTGACCATCAAAGACGATACTACTTTTTATAAGGCATTCAGAAATCTTAGGATATTAGGATTTTCTTCTTATAACGATATCCGAATGATGGACAAAAAAGGGAGTGTAAAAGCATCCTTGAGCAGTAAAACAAGACAGAATAGGGTTGATGGTTGCAGAACCATGGATGTTTTGGAAGAAAGTACAACAGGCGATTTTTACGATAAAAAAGGAAAATACAATTACCTCACTCCAGAACTCTATGCAGGGTTGTTTTTCACCAAGGGAAAAATTTGTGGAGAGAATAATTTTGTAAAGGGTAGGTCTTTATCCGCATCAGGAAAATCTGGGATTGACAAACACAAAGAACAACTGAAGATGTTGTTTTTCAATCCCGGAAAAAAAATCCCTGGCATACCATTTATTGGAGACAAGTTAGACCTCTATGATGATCACGCACAAAAATATTATACCTATAGATTAGATATAGTGGAATATCACAAGGAGTTGGCTTATGTGTTTACCATTGAACCAAAAGAAGAACTAAAGGGTTTGAAGAAAGACCAAATTGTGGTTGATCAGATGGTTACTTGGTTTAACATGAAAACACTAGAGGTGTTGGCGCGCAATTATAGCCTTAGTTATAAAGCAGGAGTCTATGATTTTGACGTTAGTATGGAAGTAGAAATGACAAGATTTGCAGGATTAACCGTTCCCGCTGTATTGAGATATAAAGGTGATTGGGATGTGATCTTCAAAAAAAGAGAAAGGGCCGTTTTTACAGCAACCTTATTTGATTTCAACAAGTAGGATTTCTTAAAAAAAGATAAGGGCTACAAAAATGTAGCCCCTTAAATCATCCCCCGATGATTCTTATAATAAACGCTATAAGCTGTTTAAATAACTCAATATTTGTCCCAAATTTTTCTTTTCTGGAGTAAAACTATAATTCACAATAGTCCCTACATCATTCACTTGTTTGGTTCCTAAATAGAAATCCTTTCCAATTTTTGAAATAGCAACCAAGGTCATTTTGGTACCAATTGGAATATTACCAGTTGTAAAACTTCTGCTAGCAAAATCACTTTTTAAGGATAATACCGTTCTAGTATTGGCAAAGACTGCAAAAACAAGGGTATTCTTATTGGTATAATTGGGAGGTAATATGCCATAAATATTGGTCAATTTAGTAGTTGGCACTAAAACATGGTGTGCGCTGATCCACCTGAGTTTTTTAGATTCTAGTATATAACCTCTTTTGGTAATGTTTCCAGTGTTTTTAACCCATGGCTTCAACCAGCTGGTGTCTGTATCTGGCATCCAGTTATGTGCTGAATCAAGAGTACTATTGGGAATAGGAAATCCTTCCTTTCCATAATAAGCTTGCATATTCAATTTAGGTGCGTCTATATCTGTCCATTTGATTTTTACACTAGTGCCAGGCGCCAAGAAGAGTTCTTTACCGTTTTTGGTAATTCTAATAAAAAAAGCACCTCCAGTTTCTAAGGGATATCCAAAACTGCTATTGGGTCTAATGGCTTTAATAAAATCGCCTTTTTTCAAGATTTTGATTAGTTCAAATTTTGCCTTTCCATCTTGCAATAAACCTGTTTCGGTAATCAGCGTATTTCCTTTGATTTCTATTTCAAGACTATCTCCGAATTCAATATTGTAATCCTTTGTTAGGTCTATTGAATCTACATGATATATTTTTTGAAATAAGCTATCAGCAAGGGAAAAAATATTTGCGTTATTGCCAATTGATTTTACCCAAGCAGTATCATTTAATTCATTATTGTTATAAGGCTTGAAATCATTCAACCCTTCTTTGGCACAGGATCCCAATAAAAGGACCAAGGCAAGAGGTAAGAAGGAAGCTATTTTTTTCATGTTCATCCCTTTATTATTATTGAGATACTTCAATTTGTTGTTTTGTTGCCCAGACTTATCTATTCAGATTAAAGCGAAGACCAATTGCCAATCCACCTACCTGAAAACGCTGGGTATAAGGAGACAATTCACTGGTCATATTTTTTAAATTATAGCGGAAGTAGGGCTCAAAAAACAAATGCGTGTTTTCGCTAATTCTTTTCTGAATACTGATACTAGAATAAAGTCCCATACCAATATTGGTCTTATACAAAGAGTTACTAGCCTTGTTAATAGAAACTGGTTGATAAGCCGTGTCTAGCATTTCTCCTTGATACCAGGATGAGATATTGAATATGACACCAGCATTGATACCCACACGCAAGTCATCATTCCCAAATTCATATCCCAATGTCAATGGGATATCAATACTGCGATACCTGTTTTTGACATTTTTGACACTATAACCAATGGTTTGTAAAACACTAGTATCACTAACCAAAATGGTATCGCCTGGTGAACGTATAATGGTCCTAGCAGTAATGACAGTGGTTACTTTAATTTCGTTTTCATTTCTGTATACAAATTTTTGATTGATTTGTGAATACTGTAGACCTGTTTTCAAAAGGAAGTGATCATTAAGCGGTTTTACCAAACGAATGCCAGCAGAATAACCTACTTGCATTTGTTCACTACTGTCTTTGCTATTTAGGTATTGGGCAGACGCATTAATATTGGAAACCGATTTAAAAGCATAATCCGGAGATGCATATACTTCCATTGCCCAATCTGTATTAAAAGTGGATGATTTTCCTCTAACAGTAGGGCAGATAATAATGGCTTTGAATTTTTTATCATGGGCATTGGCCGATAGTTGTTTATTCACCATCCCCATTTGTTGAAAACTAGATTGATTGCTCAAACCAATGGTATTGCCGCTTGGATGATAACTATTATAACTAGCAATTTGGTCTTCAGATGACTGGATATTTTCTAAGCTTGTAGTGATGGTATTATTGATGCCAATTGGTTGCGAATTGGATGCTTGATTACTACTGGCATCCAGAATAGGGCTACTATTAAAATAAGTATCCGGGTTCCTATTGCTGATAAAAGTTTCCATCTTAGTGGATGAATTTGGAACTTGCTTGTCAGAAGGGATATTGGTATATATAGCTGTGTTTTTGTTTTTTTGAGTAGCAATTGGAATCAATAGGCTATTGGTTGTTTTGTTAGGTTCTGAAGGAATATTCAAAGATTCAGTTGATTGGTTCTTGCTTTTGCCGGTATTCAAAGCAATGCCAATGGCTCCCGTAATTACGGCTGCAACTATCAATCCTTTTCCAGTGTGTTTGGGAAGTACAAAACCCATGGGTTTCTTTTCCTTTTCCGGGCGGATTTTTTCCCATAGACCCTCTGGCACCGGCGCCGAGTGGTCTTTGAGCTTCTCCTTAAAGAAGTTGTCAAACGATTGATCTGTCATATTATACAGCAATTTTTTGTAATTGTATGATTTGATGTTGCAGCATTTTTCTTGCCTTCACCAGTTGGCTGCGGCTGGTGCCGGGTTGTATATGAAGCATTTCTGCAATTTCATCGTGACTATAACCTTCAATTACATTCAAGTTAAAAACTACCCTATATCCTTCAGGTAATTGATTGATCAATTTCATTAAATCTTCCTGCCCCAAATGCGCATAAGCATAGGGGTCTAATTGTGGGGTGTTACCACTGTTTTCATCTATCTCTTTGAAATGTAATTTCTTTTTTTCTAAATGTCTGATGGCAGTATTGACAATAATTCTTCTAATCCATCCCTCAAAACTCCCTTCAAATTTGAACTGGTGGATGTATTGGAATACTTTAATAAAGCCATCTTGCATAATATCTTCGGCCTCCATAGTATCATTCGCGTATCTGAGGCATACAGACATCATTTTACCCCCGAACTCCTCAAAGAGCATTCGTTGGCAATTTGCATCTTGCTTGATACATCCTTTAATTAGATCGGTCTGCGTCACCGGCGATTTTTTGTTGTCAACAATGATAAGATACCAATACAAGCAAAAATGTTGCCTGAATGGATTTTCCCAAGCTAAGGAAAACAAAAAATCCTGAATGCTGCCATTCAGGATTGTTAATCTTTGATTCTGAGCTAGTTAAATAGCTAAAAACTGATCATGTATATAGTCTACCACACTCACCAAACTATTAGTCTCTTGAAAAACCGCCAGTTGTCTGTCAGCGCCTGTTCCTTTTTCAAAGATTCTGGCAATTTGGTCTACCATATGTCTGCTACCAAGTTCATCTACCACATCATCCACAAAATCCAATAATTCGTAAATCAGCAAACGGGTATTGACTTCGGTTTCTTTACCAAAATCAATTAAGGTTCCATCAATACCATATCGGCTTGCCCTCCATTTGTTTTCTGTAATCAGAGCTCGCTCATAAATCATGAAATTCAGGTTTTTGGAGCGGAGCTTATAAATTTTAGCACAGATAGCCTGAAACAAAGCTGCAATGGTAATGGTTTCCTGAACGGTCATGGGAACATCACAAATCCTAAATTCAACCGTATTGAAAAATGGATGCACCCTCAAATCCCACCAGATTTTCTTGGCGTTATCTATGCAATTGGTTTTAATCAACAGGTTTACATAGTTTTCGTATGCTTCTATACTTTCAAAATAGTCTGGAATACCTGTTCTTGGGAATTTATCAAAGACCTTGGTTCTAAAAGACTTATAGCCAGTTTCCCTTCCTTCCCAAAAAGGAGAGTTGGTACTCAATGCATATACGTGGGGTAGAAAATACCGCGCTGTATTGGCAATATGGATGGCCATTTTTCGGTCTTCCATACCAACGTGTACATGTAGTCCAAAAATGAGAGTGCTTCTTGCAGCCTCCTGTACTTCATTCACAATTTGATTGTACCTAACATGGTCCGTAATCAATTGACTTTCCCAATGACTAAAAGGATGTGTTCCTGAAGCACCCATCCAAAAACCAAGACTGCCTGCAATTTCTGAAATGGTTC
>CAIZMD010000322.1 GCA_903933995.1 uncultured Bacteroidota bacterium | reverse complement strand
TTTACCAACTACTGAAACGTTATTTTCTGCGTTACAAGCTACTACGCAAGCACCGCAACCATTACAAGAGTTTAAGTCTACACTCATTCCCCATTTAACACCTGGTCGGTCGTAAACAGGATAAATGGTTCCTTGACCTTCAATTTTCTCCAATCCACCGTAAGGTTTCAGTTCAGCTTCACGCTCGTCTCTGATTTCTGTAGGATGGGCTTTGTATTCAGCAAGGGTAATTTCTTTCATTACCTCTGTACGATTACCATAATCAGTATCGTAACGGCTATGTGTTTGAGTAAGGGCTACAGGATATGTTTCTTTGGTGGCTTCTACTTTTACTGCGCTATTAGAAAGACTTACAGTAGCACCGTTTAAACCTGCAAAAATGAAGGCATTTTTACCTACACCAGCTGCAGCTTTACCAATCTTCTCACTGCGCCCGTAACCAACTGCAATACCAATGGTATTTTCTTGTGTTCCAGGAATAATTAGAACTGGTAGTTCTAAAGATTTTCCGTTTACGGTTACTTTTACAACTGGCTTTGGAGGATTTACTTCATAGTCATCCGCCTGGCCATTATTTTTCAAATCTATACCTACTAAGGTCTTAGCCAAAGCAGGAGAAATAATTACATAGTTGTCCCAAGTGGCCCTTGTAACTGGATCTGGTAATTCTTGTAACCATGGGTTAGAAGCACCTTGACCAGCACCAATTCCCACTTTTTCATACAAGACCAATTCCAATTCTCCGCCTTTCTTAGCAGAACTTGCAGCAGCAACAGCAGCGGCAACAGCAGCTCCGTTGAAGGCAGCACCACTTACTGAAGGTGCAGTAGCTGGATTGATGACACCATCTTGAAGGGCTTTATCCCAACCGGTTTCACCACCTACTTTTACTGACCAATAATTTTTTACAAAAGCCAGATAGTCTACACTAGATCCACTCCACTTTAACAAGCTATCTTGCCACTGACGTGTTTTGAATAGCGGATAAATAGTAGGTTGAATCAAAGAGAAATAACCTGTTTTAGCTTCTGCATCGCCCCAGCTTTCTAAGAAATGATTGTCAGGCAATACATATTTACAAAGCACGCTAGTTTCATCTTCCTTAGTATTGAAAGAGATACTTGCTTTTACTTTTTTAAGACCAGCATTAAATTTGTCAGCGTCAAACCAGGTATAAGAAGGATTGGCTCCAGAGATCAACAAAGCGCCAACAGTTCCGGCGTTCATATCTTCTACCAATTTTGCAAAATCGGCGTCAATACCTGCGCGATAGTTAGAAGTAACTGCCCAGTTAATGGTTTTGCCACCTGCACCAACAGCTTCGTTGATAGCGTTGACAATCACTTGAACATTTACATCATTGCTGCCACTCACAACTAGTGCAGCACCTTTATTTTCAGTAAGTGTTTTAGCAGCTTTCTCAATACCAGCTTTCAATTTAGGATTGCTGATACCAGTAACACCAGCACCATTTACCGCACTCAATAAAGCAGCAGCAATAGCAGCTGTTTCAGAAGGACGGTGTAAGTATTTTTCATCGGCATTAGCACCAGTTAAACTTGCTACACTTTCAAAATGAAAGTGCTTGCTCATTTCTGGATTCTTCTCATTGATCTTTTTGCCTTTAGAATATTGTTTGGCAAATTCTACAGGGCTCAACCAAGTACCTAAGAAATCAGCGCCCAAGCTTACAATAGCTTTTGCGTTGTCAAAATGGTAAGATGGAATGGCTTTCTTGCCGTAAGTTAATTCGTTGGCCAGCAACATGCCGCTATAAGAAACTGCGTCATAAGTTACGTGGCGGCTACCAGGATATTTTGCCAAGAATTGCGCAATGGTTTCCTTGGTGCTAGGAGAAGTGATGGTGCTGGTAAGAACTACAACAGAACCATTTAAACCAGTCAATGCACTAGCAATAGACTTGTCTGCGGCTTCAAATGTTACTTCTTTACCATCAATAGTTGGAAAGCGTAAACGAGCAGTATCATATAAATCTAAAACAGCTGCTTGTACACGAGCAGAAGTACCACCTTCTGTTACATGGCTAAGGTCATTACCTTCAAGCTTGATGGGTCTACCATCACGCACTTTGGCAACAACGCTAACAACGTCTCCGTCCTGTACATAAGTGGTAGCATAGTATTTAGAAACACCAGGTACTACTTCTTCAGGTCTGTTTGCAAAAGGAATTGATTTTTTAACAGG
>CAIZMD010000321.1 GCA_903933995.1 uncultured Bacteroidota bacterium | reverse complement strand
GAACTGGTGCTAGTTTTGCTACCAACGGTGCCTTTGAATACGCTGTATTTGATGGTACAGTTTACAGATTAAGAGAGATTGCTTTGTCTTATTCTTTGCCAGCAGCTACTTTAAGCAAAGTAAAAGTGTCTAATGTTACTATTTCTTTAACTGGTCGTAACCTTTGGTTCTTAGCTCCTAACGTACCTAAGTATACCAATTTTGACCCAGATATCAACTCAGTTGTAGGTGGTACTGCTCAAGGTGTTGAAACCGGTGGTGCTCCAAGTACTAAAAGATATGGTATTAACTTAAACGTCACTTTCTAATCATCATGCATAAATTTTCAATTATGAGAAGGAAAAATTATTTCATATATTCTTTTACAGCATTGGTTGCTTTTGCTACTGTGTTTACCGGTTGCAAAAAATTCCTAGATGTAAATAAAAACCTCAACAGCCCTACGGCGGTGCCAGTAGCGTTATTGTTGAGTGGCGCCGAGCGCTCTATTGCAGGTAATATTGCATTAGGAACTGGGCTTGGTGGTACTATGTCAGTTTATACACACCAAACTACTGGCCGTGTTGGTGCCGATAGATATGGTGCTGGTGCAGCCGGTTGGGATGGCTTATATAACGCCATTTCTAACTTAGATGTAATTATTGCCCAAGGAACCAAGGAAACCAGGTATACCTATGCAGGAATTGCCAAAATTTTGAAAGCCTATACTTTTAGCATTTTGGTAGACGTATATGGTGATTGCCCTTTTTCAGAGTTTAATAAGTTTGATGCGGGTATCAAACAGCCTAAATTTGACAAGGGTAAAGATATCTATCCCCAATTAATCAAAATGATTGATGAGGGTATTGCAGATATCAATAATACTGCGCCAAATGCTTCTAAGCCAGCTGCAGATGATTATATCTACAAAGGAAATACCACTAACTGGATCAAAGCGGCTAATACCCTTAAATTGAAACTCTATACCCAAGTTAGATTGGTACAAGATGTAAAAGCTCAGGTTGCTGCTTTATTAGCCAGCCCTGCTACTTTGATCAATTCTCAGGCAGAAAGCTTTATGATGCCTTATGGTCCAATTGGAGCAACTGATGACAGACACCCAGCTTATGGTGACTACAATGCTACTCAGCGTGGTGGTCAATTGTTTAGCCCATGGTTGTATGAAATCATGAAAGGTAGAAATGCGAATATTTTCTTTAATATTCCTGATCCTAGGATTCCATATTATATCTACAACCAAAAGACTGCAACTGGTGCACCTGAAAACTGTACTGAATATAGAGATGGTGGATTTATTACTATTTTGTTTGGTTCTAATGGTCCTTGTAGAGATGGTTCCAATAGTGCTACTTATTCTTTATTGGGATTGTATCCTGCAGGTGGTAGGTATGAAGATGGTGGTGCTAAAACAATTACCGCTTTAGGAGCTCAAAATGCTGGTACTGGTGCTTTACCTCACCAATTTATCACTTATGCTGACCGTTTGTATTTGGAAGCTGAGTTGATTAATGCTGGTCTTGTAACTGGTACTGAAAAAACAGTATTCTCTAAAGCGATGGATGAATCCTTTAACCAAATGGATTTCATTATCACCAACTATATCAAACCAGGTTCTGCCGGTGCCGCACAAACTGTTCCAGCTATTGCTACACTTGCTGCAACTACTAAATACAAAACAGATGTTTTAGCAGCTTTTGATGCAGCATCTCCTGCAAGAAAGTTAGAGTTTATCATGACAGAAAAATGGATTAACAGAATTGAAAATCCTGTTGATAGCTATACTGATTACAGAAGAACTAAATATCCAGTATTATTTGCTCCTGCTCCAGAAGGAACAGTAACTAGTGTATTGGGTCCTGATGGAAAGACTACTCCTGTTTCAAATGATAGAAAATATCCTTGGTCTTTGCCATTCAGTAATAGTGAGATTGCATTGAATTCAAATGCACCTGCTCAAAAAGCACCTGAATCTTTTAAAGTATTTTGGCAGCCTTGATCCCATTATTCTTGATTGAAATACTAATAAAAAAATTAACAGATTATGAAAATTAGAAAAATAAGCAAATTCCTAGCCACCTTTCTTGGAGCTATTCTTGCTTTGTCTAGCTGTACCAAGAATGATGGACCAATCACCAATAGAGTGACCATCAATGACATTCCAGCTATCCAAACTAAAATTGAGGCTTCTGGTTCTCAGGCAATTGACCTTTTGAACTTGGCTAGCTTTAATGGTAAGTTTACCGTATCACTTTATTTTGCGGATGCTACAGGCCCATCAAAAGTAGATGTAGTGGTACGTAAAAATGGTTCTGCAGCTAATGTGAAAGTTTTCAAAGCTGGTGTTACAACCTTGCCTGCTACTTTCTCTATTACTTCAGCTGAATTAGCAACTTTGTTTGGAACTCCTGTTGCACTAGGAGATACTTATGATTTTGCTCCCAATATTTATATTGGAGACAGAATGTTTGAAGCTTTTCCTGCAACAGGAAACGGAACTGGAGCTGGTGTAATTGCCATGCCTGGATTTAGTGAATTTAGCCGCTTTGCAGCTATCTGCGCTTATGATCCAGCTATCT
>CAIZMD010000320.1 GCA_903933995.1 uncultured Bacteroidota bacterium | reverse complement strand
CTGAATCCATGCGGGCACACCCACCAAAAAAGCAATATCCCATTCAGGGGCTTTTTCTACAATCTCTTCTAGTTTCTTATTCCAGTCTTTTTCCTTGGCTATTTTCTTACCCGGTTTGTAAAAGGGTTGGAACCAGAATGGAGCTTTCATTTGGGTAATCCCACTCAGGTCACCAGAATAATAGCCAGGTCCTTTTTGCAAATCAGTGCTTCCACCAAGGGTTAACCATCCGCGTCCCAAAGCACCTAGAGGAATGTCTTCATAGTTGCGCAAAGTGAGCAAGTGTTTGATCATGGCCAACTTATTACCACGGAGCAAATCATTGGTAATGGGCAAGAACTTACTGGCAGACTCACTGGTACCACTACTCAGGGCATAGTACTTGATCTTACCAGGCCAGCAAACATCAGACTTTCCTTCTAGGGTCTTATGCCACCATTCTTTGTAAATCTTGTTGTAATTATAAGTAGGTACTAGTTCTTGAAATTTTTTACCTGGGTGTTTGCTCAAGAGGATATCGTCAAAACGGAAGGTTTGGCCAAATTCTGTGAACCTTGCCTTCCTTAGCATCTTTCTCAACACCTTTAATTGCTGCCTCCTAGGATTGTTCTGGGGCAGGCGCAGGGCCTTGAGAATAGAATTTGGGAGCTTGATATCAAGAATAGCCATCGTTAGAAACCGTTTTGCTAAAGAAATACGAAGCTAAAGCAAATGCATTAAAAAACATGATTAGCACCTGATTAAGCGGAGTCTTGGGCGGTTAAGTGGTGGCTGGCTGATTTGGTGCTACTGCCTTACCACTGGTTTCTTTAGAATCACTGCCAATAATGGACCCACTTTCCGCCGCATGAAACCAATATTCAACCCCATCATCCGCAAATTCCGCAGTTAGGGTAATGATTTGTTTCCAAGTCAATGACCCTCCTTCAGCAAACAAGATGACTTGGTCAGCTGCTTTGTTCTTTAAGACTTGTCTGTCTTCAGGTGAGTAAGTTAGGGTATTGCTGACGCCAAGCCCAGTATTGTTTAAGATGTTGCAGGCTGAATGACCCATCCCTTCCGCAGCAAGAAGGCTGATTTGCCTTTGGCGATGTTTAACTTGGGAACCCAGCAAATGATTCAAGGGAGCCAGTATCAGTCTGTGTAAGATGCTAAAACCACCCCTGATCATGATGGCCAACTGGATGAAAAAGGCAAAAATACCGGCCCTTCCACCCCTATAATTCTTTTGAACAAAGAGCCTCATAGCATTATAAAATAGCAAAACATAGTTCAAACTGCCCTTTCTAGTGCTCTCACCCTTAAAGTGAATGATGGAACTACCCGCAAAATAATAATTCTTAAATCCTGCTTTTTGCACCCGATAGCTCAGGTCAATATCTTCTCCATACATAAAAAAACGCTGGTCAAAACTACCCACTTGGTCCAAAACCGCTTTGGGAAATAGCATAAATGCGCCCGCCAACACGTCTACTTCATGGTTTTGGTGTTGGCTCAAATGCCCCAAAGAATAGCGATTAAAAATAGGAGAGCGTGGGAAAAGGGCAGACAAACCCGTGAGTTTGTATAGGGCGGAGACTGGCGATGGGAAGGCCCGCTTGCTCTCTGGTAAAAATTTGCCCGATCCGTCTAGCATGCGAATACCCATGGCACCTGGGCTTGGTTGCGCTTTGATAAAATCCAGACAAAGCCTAAAACAGTCTTCCGCCACCAAGGTATCTGGGTTCAAAAACAAAATATATCGCCCCCGGCAATGGGTCAATGCCTGATTATTGGCCTTGGCGTATCCCGTATTTTCTGGATTGGGTAAAAAATGCACCCAGGGAAAAAGGGGTTCTAAATAGTCCAAACTACCATCGGTACTGGCATTATCAACTACCCAAACCTCGGCTTCCAAACCTTGAATGGCTTTGGAAACGCTGTGCAGACACTGTTCCAGAAAGAACCGGACATTGTAATTGACTATGATAATGGATAATTCCAAGGCAGAATATGAACCACGAATTAAACCAAAAACTCTGGTAATACCACTGAATGCTGCATGAATTCATTTCTGAATCAAGCAAAACGGGGTACTTTTGCCGCATGATTAAACAGACCCTGATTAAGGCGGCCGAAGCTGGAGCCGCTGTGATGCAAAGTTATTTTAACGGCAGTTTTCAAATTTCCAATAAGGAAGGCATGAACAATTTGGTTACAGAAGCAGACCATGCTTCTGAGAAAGCCATCTTTGACATTATTAAAGCAGACTATCCGGACCATTATATTTTGAGTGAGGAAGCAGGAGAAATTATTCAAGACAGCACCTTCAAATGGATCATTGACCCCATTGATGGTACCGTGAATTTTGCTAATGGCATACCCATTTGTTGCGTGAGTATTGGCGTAGAACAGGATGGTAAGATGATCATGGGTGCGGTATACAATCCCTTTATGAAGGAATTCTTTTTTGCCCAAAAAGGTTTTGGAGCCACATTGAATAGTAAAATCATCCATGTAAGCAATAAAACGGAAGTGATCAAAAGTAGCATGGTTACTGGTTTTCCTTATACTTATTTGGATACCCCTAACGGACCCTTGCAGGTATTTGAAAAGCTGATTCGCAAAGGGGTGCCTGTTAGAAGATTGGGTAGTGCTGCTATTGATCTTTGTTGGGTGGCCGCAGGCCGATTTGACGGATTTTATGAGCACAAATTAAACGCTTGGGATAGCGCTGCCGGATACCTGATGGTAGAAGAAGCTGGTGGTAAAGTAACCGATTTTAAAGGCGAAGTATATTCTCCTTATCAACCCCATATTATTGCTACCAATGGATTAATCCATGATGAATTAGTAGCCATTGTCAATGGTGGTCCCGTAAACGGATAGTCACAAACAAAAACAAGTACATGGAAGAAAGAACAGAAATAGCCGAATTAGGCGAGTTTGGATTGATAGAACATTTGACCAAAAATTTTGAGATTCAAAATGTAAGCACGGTCTTGGGCGTGGGTGATGACGCAGCCGTGATAGACCATTTTGGCAAACAGACCGTGGTTACCACAGACCTTTTGTTAGAAGGCATTCATTTTGATTTGATGTATACCCCACTCAAACATTTGGGATACAAATCTGTGATGGTGAACCTGAGCGATATCTATGCTATGAATGCACAACCCACACAGATTACGGTGAGTATTGGTATCAGCAATAGGGTAAGCATGGAAGCATTGAATGAATTCTATGAAGGCATTTATCTGGCTTGTGAAAAACATGGTGTTGACTTAATTGGTGGTGATACTTCTACTTCTCAAAAAGGATTTATCATTAGCATCACGGCTATTGGAGAAGTAGCACCCGATAAATATGTAAAAAGAAGTACAGCCCAGAAGGGCGATCTGATCTGTGTTACAGGCGATCTAGGTGGTGCATTCTTAGGCCTTACACTCATGGAGCGCGAAAAGAAAATCTATTTAGAGAATCCGCAAGTACAACCCGATTTAGAAAACGAGTCTTATATAGTAGGTAGGTTGTTGAAACCAGAAGCGCGCAAAGACATGATTGAATTTTTTGAAAAAAATGAGATCATGCCTACAGCTATGATGGACGTAAGCGATGGCATAAGTAGTGAAGTGATGCATCTTTGCAAACAGAGTAATCTGGGTTGCAGAATCTATGAAGAGAAATTACCCATCAACGATGAGAGTCGGAAAGCTGCATATAAATTTGGACTGGACCCAACCGTTTGCGCACTCAATGGCGGAGAAGATTATGAACTCATCTTTACGCTGAAACAAGAAGACCACGAGAAGATCACTTTTAATGAAGAAATCAGCGTGATTGGATATATGACTGACTTGGAAGAGGG
>CAIZMD010000319.1 GCA_903933995.1 uncultured Bacteroidota bacterium | reverse complement strand
TGGTAAATCTAAAAGAAGACTTGTTGGTTTCTTTGGAGAAGCTTCACTTGGATTTAGGAACTATGCGTTCTTAAACTTAACTGGTAGAACTGACCTTACTTCTACACTTCCTTACAAAAATGCCACTTATTTCTACCCAGGTATTTCTGGATCAATTGTTTGGTCTGATGCCTTGAAATTAAAATCCAATGTATTGGATTATGGTAAAATTCGTGCTGGTTTTGCAAGGGTGGGTAATGATGCTGCTCCTGGTAACGGAGAAGCCATTTATGGTCTGAACGCTGCTGGTTTCTTGGGTCAATCTCAAGCTTATAGAGGTAGTTCTAACTATGATCCAAATTTGACTCCTGAGTTTACAAAGGAATTAGAATTGGGATTAGACATGCGTTTCTTCAAAGGAAGAATTGGTATGGAACTTACTTGGTATGATAAAAGAACCACTGACTTGATTTATGCCATTGGTTTGCCAACAACAACTGGATTTAGTTCTTTCTACACCAACCTTGGTGAAATCAGAAACACTGGATGGGAAGCTGCTTTAGATTTGAAGCCTGTAATTTCCAAAAATTTCCAGTGGGATATTAGAGCTATCTACACCAAAAACGTAAATACAGTAGAAAGACTGGTTGATGGTCTTACAAGAGATATCATTGGTGGATTCAACTATATTGAGCCTGGATATCCTTATGGTTATTTAAGAGGTGGTAGGTCTGCAAGAACCGATGACGGTAAATTGTTGATCAATCCAACATCAGGAATGCCTTTTGTTGATCCTAATGATGATATGGTAGGTGATCCAAATGCTAAGTACAAATTAGGTATCACTAATACTTTCTCTTTCAAAGGAATTTCATTGTCAGTTCTTTTTGATATGACCAAGGGTGGTAGTTTCTACTCTGAGTCTATCAGTAGCATGTTGGGACGTGGTGTAACACGTGATACTGAAGGCCGTGAAGTTAGCCGTGTGATTGAAGGTGTATATGGTAATCCAACTCCAGTTCCTGGTGCTGATGGTAAAAACCGTTACACTCCAATTCTATCTGGAGGTAAAACCGTTCCTAACCAAACAAGGGTAACTACCAATGACTTGTTTTTCACAAACGGAACAGGTGCTAGTTTTGCTACCAACGGTGCTTTTGAATATGCCGTATTTGATGGTACAGTTTACAGATTAAGGGAGATTGCTTTGTCTTATTCTTTGCCAGCAGCTACTTTAAGCAAGTTAAAAGTGTCTAATGTTACTATTTCTTTAACTGGTCGTAACCTTTGGTTCTTAGCTCCTAACGTTCCTAAGTATACCAATTTTGATCCAGATATTAA
Source organism: uncultured Bacteroidota bacterium (assembly GCA_903933995.1). Taxonomy (GTDB): domain Bacteria; phylum Bacteroidota; class Bacteroidia; order Chitinophagales; family Chitinophagaceae; genus Sediminibacterium. Next base: position 180 of record CAIZMD010000319.1, on the reverse strand, counting down.
CTCAGTAGTTGGTGGTACTGCTCAAGGTGTTGAAACCGGTGGTGCTCCAAGTACAAAAAGATATGGTATTAACTTAAACGTCACTTTCTAATCATCATGCATAAATTTTCAATTATGAGAAGGAAAAATTATTTCATATATTCTTTTACAGCATTGGTTGCTTTTGCTACTGTGTTTACC
>CAIZMD010000318.1 GCA_903933995.1 uncultured Bacteroidota bacterium | reverse complement strand
TTGGCGTAGCTAATGTTGATTGTGCAATCAATCTTGTTTGAAAACAGAAAAGCAAGCAAATAGGGATTATTACTTTCATGAGAATGAAAATAAGCTGCTATCTGTGAATGGCCTATTTTTTTCAGTTAATGGTTGTTAAAGATTTAGAAAATCTCCCATTCCCAAACACCTGCAAGTCCTTTATTGATCTTCACACGTAAATACCGGGCTTTGATTTTGAATTGATCTTCATGGGGTGACTGAATTTTTAAATCATCATGACCACCAATTTTTTTCCATTCTTTGCCGTCTAGACTATATTCCAAAAGATACGCATGACCTGCTGTTGGCCTAACAAAATAGAGGGCGGATTTTCTAATTTCCTGCACCTTTCCTAGGTCTGCTATTAACCAAGCTGATTGGTCTGTGGAATTGGCCATCCACCTAGAGCCATTGGCATGATCAAAAGCAAAGCTGCTATTAAAAGATTCGGTTCTTTTAAAGAGACTGTCTTTCATAGGCTTAATAACCAAGTTTTCTCTGAAACTAGAAGCCGTACTTGACACTATAGCTAGAGGGGTAGCTTGTTGCATTTTTTTTAATGCACCAACCCCATTTAGGTGCAAAGAAACCGGCTTGATACTGCCGTCCTCATTGAATTCCAGCTTGTTTACATAGGTTTGTCTATTGGTGCTAGCCCTGCTAAATTCTAGATAAGCAATATAGTAATCATCAGTGCCTGGAATATTAAACACATTACCATGGCCAGGTCCATAAACACCGGTAGCATAATTGGTAGTGGTAATAATATCTTGTTTGGGAAAATCAAATGGCCCCATGGGCGATTGCTTACTAGTCACATACGCATATTGATATTTTTCATCGCCCGCTAGGGTATAGAGATAATAGTAAATTCCTTTTCTTTCAAAGAAAATGGGCCCTTCTGAATAGCCTTTTCTTTTGGTGGGAATAGTTATACTATTGGTGTCTACAGAAATCATGTCTGTATTCATTTTGGCAGCCATTCTTCTTTGCCAATACAAATAGGCTTGTTGATCCTTGTCAATAAAAATTTCTGCATCAATGCCTTCAGGTCCTTTTGGATTAGAAGATTTTAATAAAGTGGCATTGGTAAATGGTTTGTAAAAACTATCAACACCTGTTGCCAGTTTGAAAGGTCCAGTTGGATTATCTGCAACGGCTGGATACATAAAACCATTGATAGTAGGGTAGAGAAAATATTTACCATGAGCAGGTACAACCTTACTGGGTGCCCAATACAGCTGGCCAAGGGCCGATGGAAATAGGTAGCCATTAAATGACCAGTGGACAAAATCTTTAGAAGTCCAAACTACTGGAGGTCCCGATGTTTTTAGTCCATTGTCATAACCATCGGTAGTGGCATAGCAATAAAAAATACCATCAATCATTTGAATACTGGCATCTGCTACCATGTCTGGAATCAAGGCCTTGCCAAAAGGATTGGCATTTGTTTGTTGTTCCGTGTGGTATAAACCATTTGGTTTG
>CAIZMD010000317.1 GCA_903933995.1 uncultured Bacteroidota bacterium | reverse complement strand
GGAAACCGTTGCAGATAAAATTCAGGGTAAAGCGCCAGTGCAGGATATAGCCTTGGAAACCATGTTGCCTCTTGAAAAGACTTATACTATTGTAGTAGATGCTGGTCATGGGGGGCAAGATAAAGGTGCATTTAGTGTGGATGGTAAATTGACTGAGGCGGAAATTACCTTGGCATTGGCAAAAGCTGTAAAAGAAGCCAATCATAACCCCAATATTCGCATAGTGCTTACACGTGAATCTGATTTGTTTCAAAGCGTGGTAGACAAAGCCAATTTTGCCAACGAGCAAAATGCAGATTTATTTGTTTCCCTACACGCAAATAGTGCTGCCCCAGTTTTGCATGAACAAGCTTCAACAACCGCCAACCCATCAAAGGGTGTTGAGATTTATATTGCCAACAAAGAAAAAGCCATTGATTATCCTGCTAATGCAGCATTTGCCAATAGTTTGGGTAATGCTATTAAAACAGTGAATCCAGAATTGATTGGAATTAAAAGTAGAAGTCAAGGTATTTGGGTATTACAAGCCGTAAAATGCCCATCAGCCTTGGTAGAAGCTGGTTTTATAACCAATGCGGAAGATTTGAAAATGATGCAGGATCCCAATTATCAAAAACGTTTTGCCAATAGCTTATTAACTGGTGTAGTCAATTATTTGGCTGCTAAGGAAAAAACTGCGGTTTCGGCAAGCTTTACTATGATAAAGGACACTACAGATCCTAAGAAGCAGGAAGGATTGAACAATCTTAAAATGACTTCAGGTGCAAATCCCTTGGTAATTGTTGATGGTAAAATACAAACTGCGGAAGATTGGAAAAATATTAACCCAAACAGTATCGCTACTATTGATGTATTAAAAGGAGAATCAGCCAAAGCGCTTTATGGAGATGCGGGTAAAAATGGGGTAATCATCATTAAAACAAAACCCACAGAAATTACCGTAACAGGGGTTGATGGTAAGAAAATGAGTTTTAAAGCTGATGCTTCTTTGAATGGAAAAATTGATTCCAAAGTGGTGTATTTTGTTGATGGGGTGAAAACAGATTCTTTGACCATGTCTAAAATAGATCCTCAATCTATTGCATCGGTGAATGTTTGGAAAGGGGAGAAGGCACTTGCTAAATTTGGTGGAGATGGTCAAAATGGTGTGATTGATATTAAAACAAAAACAGGCGCCAACAAAACAGTGCAAGAAGTGGAGGTGATTGGATATCAAACAAAAACTGATTCTGTTAAATCTGCTAAAAGTGGGGTATTGTTTAAAAGTGCTGAATCACCAGCTATGTTTCCAGGTGGGATTTCTGCATGGAACAAATATTTGGAAAGAAATTTATCTAATGACTTTTTAATCAAACAAAATGCGCCTACTGGTAATTATAAAGTTGTTGTTAGTTTTCAAGTTGACATAGAAGGAAATGTTAGCCAAGTCCATGCAGTAAATAATCCTGGCTATGGCGTAAATGAAGAAGCCGAAAAATTGATTAAGAAAGGTCCAAAGTGGAAATCCGCTATTCAAAATGGGAAAATTGTTGCTTCTGAAGTAAATCAATCCATCACATTTACAGTGCCCAGCCAAATCAAATAATCAAATAGTTTAGTTTTAAAGTCCAATATAGGCACTGGTTTTCCAGTGCCTTTTTTTGTGGCTAGGGGTTTTAGAAAATGCTTAAATTGAGGAGCATAATGATTGTTTAAAGCCCTAGCTGCCATGTCAAGAACTACCTACTTGCTAATTGTCTGTTCCCTATTTGTTGGAACCATTCAAGCACAAACCAAATCTGCTGTTAATCCTAAAGACCAACAATTGATTCAACTAACCAAGGATCAACTCAAAGACAAAATCAAAGGTGGATGGGCTGGCCAAACCATTGGCGTAACATATGGTGGTCCCTATGAGTTCAAATTTTTGGGAACCATGATGAATGACTATCAAACCATTCCCTGGCCTGATGGAGCCATCAAGCGTTATTTTGACCATGAACCTGGGTTGTTTGATGATATCTATATGGACTTGAGTTTTGTAGACGTGATTGAAAAATATGGGGTAGACGCTCCCGTAGATTCTTTTGCCAATGCTTTTGCGCGAGCACCTTATCCACTTTGGCATGCCAATCAAACAGGCAGGTATAATTTACTCAATGGCATGAAAGCGCCGGCATCGGGCCACTGGTCCAATAATCCACACGCAGATGATATTGACTTTCAGATTGAAGCCGATTTTGCGGGTCTCATGCATCCTGGTATGGCTAGGTCTGCATCAGCGCTTTGCGACAAGGTTGGACATATCATGAATTATGGAGAAGGTTATTATGGAGGCGTTTATATAGCTAATATGTATAGCCTTGCTTTTGTGAGTAACAATATGGAATTCATTGTTACAGAAGCCCTCAAATCCATCCCTCAGAAAAGCTTGTATTACCAGTGTATGAAAGACGTCATTGGTTGGTACCACCAATACCCCAATGACTGGAAAAGAACCTGGTTTGAAGTACAAAGAAAATGGACTGAAGACATTGCTTGCCCAGACGGTGTATTTATGCCCTTTGATATTAGCGCAAGGGTAAATTCTGCTTATGTGATCATGGGTTTATTATATGGCCGTGGCGATTTTGCAAAAACCTTAGAAATAGCTACAAGATCTGGTCAAGATGCAGATTGTAATCCGTCTTCAGCAGCCGGAGTGTTAGGAACCATGTTGGGATATAGTGGCATACCAGCTTATTGGCGTAAAAACTTGGGTGTAATAGAAGACCAGAATTTTGTGTACACCAATATCTCTTTGAACAAAATGTATGAGTTGGGTTTTCAGCACGCTTCTCAAATGATTCGTGCGCATGGAGGCTCCGTCTATGAAGACAAAGTGCGTATCCAATACCAAGAACCCAAGCCGGTAGCCTATGAAGCCTCTTTTCCTGTTCTGCATCCCATTGAACGCAGGTGGTTGGGCTGGAGTGGTCATGTTCTAAAAAGTAATTATGAATTTGAATTTGAAGGCACTGGCTTCACTCTTTGTTCTAATATGAGCAATGAATGGGGGCAGACAGGTAGTTATGTCTTTCAAGTGGCCATTACCATTGATGGTAAAAAGGAATTGGTCCAGCTACCCTACAATTTTAGAATTAGAAGAAATGAACTCTTTACCAAATTTGGCTTAAACAAAGGGCTGCACAAAGTAAGCCTTCAGTGGTTGAACCCTGATCCCATTGGGAATATTCAGATCAAAGATGTCTTGATTTATTCCAATGAACCGTCAAAAAATGCAATAAAATAGTTGAAACTGTCAAAGTCTGGCGTTTCTCATTAAAAAATTGCTCAAAAGGGCATATTTTAGCAGAATCAAAAAGCCCTCCCCGCTTTTTAATTTATTACTATTTACAAAATCCAGAAAAATGAAAAAGAATATTGCTATTCTTGTTTTTTTTCTATTGGCATATGCGTCACCCGCTTTCTCCAATGGCATTACCGTCCAGAAAGTATCCCTAACAGACACCAATCGTGTGGCTAAAACTGTAAGGATAAAATTTAATATCTCCTGGGAGAATTCCTGGCGGGATAGCATCAACTGGGATGCTGCATGGATCTTTATCAAGTATCGCGAACCCAAGGATAGTGTTTGGCGATACAGACATATGACTTTGTCTCCCTCAGGAAATGATGCAGGTGTTGGAACTGCCAGTATGAAATTTGCCTTTCCTTCAGATAATAAAGGGGCGTTTTACTATAGGCAATCCATTGGAAGTGGTAAAGTGAAAATGGATAGTGTGAAACTGAGTTGGAATTATGGATTGGATCAAGTTACTTCTATTGATAGTGTTGAAATCAAAGTCTTTGCAACAGAAATGGTCTATGTACCCAATGGTAGTTTTTGCATTGGCGATGGCAATGGCACCAACAGAAGTTCCAATAGTTTTCAATTAAAAAATGCCCCCAATAATTTTGTATCTGTTACAGACAAGTGGAGTCCATTAGTTAGTACATACAGTGGTACAAATAGTAACAATGCAAATGATGATGCCAATTTATATAATACAGGCATTAGGATTTCAGGGTCAGATGGATTGGATATTACAGGAGACAAAGTGGCCGAGTTTCCAGATTTTCCTACAGGATATCGTTCTTTTTATTCCATGAAATATGAAGTTAGTCAGGGGCAATATGCCGATTTTCTCAATACCCTTTCTTTGAGAGATACCATTGGTGGTTATTCTTATTACGATTCCACCAAAATGAAAAAAATCAATAACAAATACAAAACAGCCTTACAAAATCTGGATCCTATTTTTAATATGACTCCCATTGATTTGCAAAGACATACCATTGCCTTGGATACTTTGGACGGAAAATATACGGTCACTAGACCTGATAGGGCATTTGCAAAAGGGAATTCTAATTTTTATGCTGCTTACAGTGATTGGGCTGCATTAAGACCTATGACTGAATTAGAGTATGAGAAAGCTAATAGAGGTCCACTGCCTCCTACTTACAAAACCTTTCCAAGTAATTATTTTCCCAATAATTCGGATACTACCAGCGCATGGTCAGGTTTCGATTATGCATGGGGTAATGACACCAGTTTAGCAAGGGCAAGTAATATGGGTATGGGTTCTGCCTATTCTGTCTTACAATATAGTGGCATTGAAAATGGAACAGAATTTTTCAACAACTACAATATTTACAAACGTTATATCAACCCCATCTATGGTGGTGGAAATATGGGACCTCAAAACAAAACTTATAGTGGTGGAGATGGTGGAGATGGCCCATTTAGGGTAGGGGTATTTGCTACCGATACTTCATCAAGAATTTCTTCAGGAGCTACCTATTATGGGATTATGGACTTTAGTAAAAACGGTTCCCATATGGTTATAGGAATTGGTGGTTCCATCACTAGAACCATGTCATATAAAAAGCATGGTGATGGTTTGTTAAATGCCTACGGGAATTCAGATGCAAGTGAGTTTTTTCAGCAAAATAATAATGGTCCTTTAGGTGGAGGAAGCATGTATTTATATAAGTCAGCAGCTATTTCTGAAAGGGCTACTTATGGCAATCAATTTATTAGTTTCCGCTCCGTTAGAACTGCACCTTCAGACAACTAATTATTTTTCTTGAAGCATTATCTGTTCATATTATCTTTCTTGTTTTGCACTAGCAGTTTGTTAGCGCAATTGCAGTTGAAAAAACCTGCAGCGGGAGATATATGGCCAGCACTTTCTGTACAGCGCATTGAATGGTCTACTGCTAATATTGACAATATTAAAATAGAGACTTCTTTGGATTCAGGTAGAACCTGGACGGTTTTGTTAAGTAGTTATCCAGCTTCTGCAACTTATTATGAATGGACGGTTCCAGAGAAAACATCTGATAGCTGTTATATTAGAATCTCAGATGTGTTGGACCCCAGTACTTCAAGCTCTAACTATAAAAACAATCCTTTTAAAATTCCGGCAGCATCCATTTCAATAGATCCATTACCCAATGCAGTATTTGCTGGTACCGTATTGCCGATTAGTTGGGTATCAAGTGGCATTAGAAAACTCAATATTTATGTAAGTTTTGATAATAAAGCTACCTACACCAAAATTGCAGATACCATACCCGGAAATTATTTTTATTATAACTGGATAGTACCTGCCAATTATCAAACAACCTGTTTTGTCAAATTAGAGAGTGCTAGTAATACCGGATTAACAGCTATCAATGAATCAGCCTTTGCTATTGAGGCCTTGGCTAAGGGGCGAATAGATAAGTTTAAAGGCGGTGCTTTTGATGGTCATACAGTTTCAAGCAATACAAGCCGTTTAATTGAAATTACAAAACCCAATACCCGTGATTCCATTTTTGGCAATACAGCTTATACCATTAAATGGAAGCAAAACAACTTAGAAAGGGTTAATCTGTATTATTCTATTGATAATGGTGTTAATTGGATCAGTATTGCCAATAATTTGGCGGCTGGTTCAGGCATATACAATTGGGTCATGCCTACAACTGCCACCAATCAAGGTTTGTTTAAGGTAGAAGATGCTATTGATACTAGTTTGAATGATAAATCAGATTTTCCTTTTGTCATCAAACAAAAACAATTAAAAATTACTGATCCTGATATCAATACAGTATTATTTAAAAATACAGCCTTCAATATCAGCTGGAATAGTGGGGGGGTAAGCTTAGTAAAAGCAAGAATTATTTCTAGTAAACCAAATCAAACCCTGTTTGATTCCATTCCAGCTAATTATGAATCTATCAATAAAATTATCAGTGCTAACCTGCCGGATAGTTTTAGAATTGTATTGTATGATGCAAGTGATACCAGCTTAACAGATACATCCGTTTTATTAATTCCCAAAAAACTGGCAACAGGTTCTGCTGATAAATTTCATGGTGGTGGATTTGATGGGCATACTGTTGGATCTAATACCAAGTCTTCAATCAAATTATTATCGCCCACAGGAGGTGAAAAAATTTCTGTCTTGTTTAATCAAACAGTTAGATGGAGAACTGAAAATGTTGAAAGGGTATCCTTAGATTATTCAGTAGATAGTGGAAAGAATTGGACAAATGCGGGTGAGAATTTAACAGCTACAGCCAATACCTATACTTGGAAAACGCCAAATCTACCTTCTGCCAAATGTTTGGTAAGGGTTAGGAATGCAATGGATTCAAGCTTATTTGCCATTTCGGATTCTGTGTTTACCTTATTGCCCAAACAATTATTCAATACCACAGATTCTTTGAATTGGACTATCGGCATGGCCAAATCCATTGAATGGCAAGCCATGGGTGTTGATTCAGTTAAGGTTTTATATAAGACTGCTGCATTACAAAATTGGAAAACGCTGAAAGACAGTATTCCAGCTGTACTAGAAACATATAACTGGATTCTCCCTAATAGTTTAACCGATAGTTTATGGATTCGAATCATTGATATTGCAGACTCTACGGTAAAAGGAGAGGGATCCTATTTTAAGAAATTCACCAAACTCACGCAAACTTTTTCTCCTGTTAAATTTCATGGAGGAAGTTTTGATGGTCATACCCAACGCAGCAATATCAACAAAGTGATTGTAAGCAGACCTGCTGAAAATGAAATTTTGGTTGGTGGTGAAATGTATACCATTAGATGGACTACGGTTAATTTTGAGGATAGCATTTTATTACAGTACTCTATAGATAGTGGCCTTACCTGGGTGAATATTACCAGAACCATGGCCAATGTTGGTATGTATGATTGGAAGATTCCTTTTGCAGTTGGTGGTGTTGCCAATGGAAATATCAGAACAGGTAATTCTGTTGGCATAGTAAAAACTGCGTTCACGGCAGGTGATGGAAGTATTAATTCCACCAAATGTTTGATTAGGGCCTTAGATATTACAACAGATAACCAACCACTTGGCATAAGCTTCAAACCATTTACCATTACATCTAATCCTGCATTGGTTAAATACGATCTCAGTTTCCCTAAAATTTTGGATACAGCCTATTCAAATGGATTATTGTTAAAACTATTGGCATCCAATTCACAGGGAAAGAAACCCAAATTCCTTTTAGTAAAAGGTCCTGTTCAATTAAAATCGGATAGTTTATTGGTTACTGGTCCAGGAACGGTTAGTGTAGGGGCTTTTGTATTGGGAGATTCTATTAGAACCGCTTCTGATACGGTATATCAACAATTCTGTATCAATCCAGTAAAGCCAACTGTATCAGCCAAATCAGCGATTAGTTTTTGTGTTGGAGATAGTGTGCAGTTAGCCTCCTCATTTAAGGGTTCTAATCAATGGTATTTAAATAGCATTTCTATTCTTGGTGCTGCGGATAGTCTCATATTTGCAAAACAAACTGGTGCCTTTCAAGCTAGTTATCTATTTGATGGTTGTAAGAGTGTCTTGAGTAATGCTATCAACATTACGGCAAATGCGCTTCCTACTATTCCTGTGATTAGCAATAATAGACCTCTAAGTTTTGCCGTGGGCGATAGTACTGTTTTAACCAGTTCTTCTTCTCTTGGAAATCAATGGTATTTAGGCGGGGTACTCATAACTGGTGCAACATCTCAAAATCTAACCGTAAAAATTGCTGGTTCTTATACCCTTAAAGTAACCAATGCTTCAGGATGTTCTGCTACATCTACAGCTGTTGTAGTCACTGCAAATATTAATCCGGGAACCTTGGTGATTTCTAATAATCGACCATTGACATTTTGTGAGGGTGATAGCAGCGTCTTGAGAAGCAGCATTGCTACAGGAAACCAATGGTATTTGAATGGTTCAATCATTAATGGGGCAGTGTTACAAGATTTGGTTGTTAAAGCTACAGGCTTATATACCGTGGTTAATAATGCACAAACTTCTAATGCCATTGCAATAACCGTAAATATTTCTCCAGCTATTCCAATCATCACTAATAGTAGGCCTTTGAGTTTCTTAAACGGAGATAGTACCATTTTATCTTCATCCTCCAATGAACTAAATCAATGGTTGTTGAATGGAAATGCAATTTCTGCTGGAACGGGTAAATCCTTGGTGGTATTTACTGCAGGAACCTACACCGTTAGAGTTGTAAATGCTTCTGGTTGTGCTGCAATTTCTTTACCAGTAATTGTACAAGTGAATCAAACAACTTTAGTGCCTTTTATTAGCAATAAATCTTCCTTGCAGTTTTGTGAAGGAGATAGTGTAGTGCTCAGTTCTAACATCGCCGTAGGCAACCAATGGTATTTAAATGGAAGCATCATTACAGGTGCTACAGCTACTAATTATACTGCAAGGTTGTCGGGTAATTACACTGTAGTTAATAGTGCACAATTGTCAAATGCTATAACCGTTAAAGTAAATCCATTGCCATCTATTCCTGTCATTAGCAGTAGTGCTGGATTTAGTTTCTGCTCAGGCGATAGTATTCAGTTGATTTCTTCTAATAATGTAGGCAATCAATGGCATTTAAACGGGGTTCCTTTGCAAGGGGCAATACAAAACAAATTGCAGGTTACTATTCCTGGAAACTTTAGTGTTAAAACAGTTTCGGTAGATGGATGTATTTCAGTTTCTACAAGTGTGAATACTACTGTAAATGCCTTGCCAGCAGTGCCTACCATTTCTAGTACTAGACCTTTAAGCTTTAATAATGGGGATAGTACTGTTCTTAGTGCATCGCAAGCCAATACCTATCAATGGTTGCTCAATGGTCTTGCTATCAATGCTGCATCCAATAAAGAACTTGTTGTCTTTGCTTCAGGAAATTATCAAGTAAGGGTAAGCAATGCCAGTGGTTGTTTTGCTATTTCTACTGTTACTACGGTACTTGTCAGTGCCGTTCCTAATCCGGTTCCCAAACCAATCATTAGTAATAACAGACCCTTGGTATTCTGTTCGGGAGATAGTACTTTATTAACCTCATCTATTGCAACTGGAAATCAATGGTATAAAAATGGTATTGCAATTGTTGGAGCTACGCAGCAAAATTTATTAGTCAAGTCTTCTGGATCTTATACGGTAGCTACCAATACTGCAGGGTTGTCATTGGGTATAACCGTATTGGTAAATACCATTCCTGATCAACCAAAAATTATCAGAGACATTAATAATAATTTGGTTAGTAGCGCTATTGCTGGTAATCAATGGTACTCCGATAATCAAACCGTACTTGCAGGAATTACACAACAATTCTTTAAGCCTCTTACCGTGGGTTATTATTCAGTGAATGTAACTGTCAATGGTTGCACCAGCCCTATGTCAGATAAATACTATTATTTGGTTACTGCGCTCAATAATCTGTCAGCAGAATCCAATATCAAACTTTATCCTAATCCAGTTAAAAACCAGATTACTGTTAATTATCAAGTGCAGGGAGTTGCAAAAGCAATAGTAGAAATTACGGATGAATTTGGTAGAAAACTAATGGTTGTAAAAAATGTCAAGTCAGGTGATCAACTTGATGTGTCTAGTTTAACAGGTGGTGTTTATTTTGTCAAAACTTATTCAGAAAATGGCAAATTGAATAATACTACTAGAATATTAAAACTCTAAATCTAGCTCATGAAAAAGATGTGTAGCTTTTTGATTGGCAGTTTGCTAATTGGGATGACAAGCTGGATGGTGGGATGTAGCAAAGAATCTGCACCTGAAAATCCAACGGTAAATACAAAAGAAGAAGCCATTGTTTTTTCCATTAGTCCTGATCCTGGTGCAACCGTTTTTTCAGTGATTGGTGCATCACAAGATTTTACTATTACCATTTCATCTAAATTGCCAACACAAGGTGTGACTGCAAAAGTTACTGTAACCAGAGAATTAGATGGGGTAGTGGTCTTTAGTCAGAACCTGAGTACCAGTTTTTCTAGCTTTAATAGTTCCATACAAAATCTACAAAACGGGGTTCTTTGTAATGCTAGTATCAAGTTGACATCCAAATCTGATTCAACCAATTCAAGTAGCAAATCCTTTAAACTGGCTAGAAAATAACCATTACAAAAACCATTTCACCACTAAGGCCAATAATGCATAAATACAAGTGGCAATAAAAATGCCCCGGGCAGTTTTGTCTATTTGTTTGTTGATATATAAAGTAAATACCACCGCGTTGGCAATTAGGGAGATACTAATGATGCCAGACATCAATGATTTTTGTTGTAACATCACTTGAAAGAATTCACTTAGTTTGAACAGCCTAAACTGAATCAGGTAATAAGCAAACATGGCTAAGACGGGTGTGAGAAAACCCAAACCCAAACCCAATTTAAGATTGTCTTTTTTGAACATTAGATTTTCCAGGTTTTTTCAAGTTTCTTTTTCAATTCATAGTGGGTCAGGTCAAACTGCACAGGTACCACACTAACATAGTTGTGTTTAAGCGCCCAATCATCCGTGTCTTTGTTTTTATCAAAGTTCATGAACT